>JADLHH010000185.1 GCA_020848855.1 Anaerolineae bacterium
GGCAGCATCCGAATCGACGAAAGCGAGGATGCCCGCGCCGAGCGCGACCAGCTTCAGGATCGTCTCGACCCAGCCCCATAGACCCCACTCGGCGGTATGCCAACCCTGCGCTTGTGTCATATTTCCCATGAATATCTCCTCACGCTCGCCGTCTGAATCGATTGTTCTGCTATGTCGCTACGCTCACATCGAATTCCTGCGAGACCTCCGAGCTGTCCGGCAGTGTGACAGTTATTGTCACAACCCAGTCGCCGCCCATCGACCACCGGAAAGGGATGATCGCCTTGCCGTCGGCGTCGGTGGTCGCTTCGCCCAGCACCGGGCGCATCCCGGCGTGATTCATGTCGCCGCGCACCGCAACCGGCGCATCTGCCAGCGGCGCGCCGTCGCGCGTCACTGTCACGATCAGCGAAGCCTCGCCAACCGCTGCTGGTGTAGGGTCGATAATAAGGTCGATTTGCGCCGCCTGCACAGTCGTATCCGGGGTGGAGGCTGCCGGGGGGCTGCACGTCGCCGCCAGCAGGATCACGAGCAGTCCGAGCCAATATCGCATGTACCCTCCTTTCGGCATAGTCTAGCGCAATCGCCGAACGCGCGAGTCAAATTGGAATCCTAACGAATCGTGCAAATTGGCTTAATTTTACTTGTTTGATTCTTGCATGGTGGGTTGTTATAATACGCCGCGTACTCACCTATCTGCGGGAGAACTTACCGTTATGTACCCGAAAAAGCCAGGGCTGGACGAGACCGAAGCACTAGGGGCAGAGCCTTCGGTTGACGAGTCGGTTCAGCCGAACGATGCGGAGGCTGCCAACATCCTCGACGAAACACCAGCCACCGGCGTTCCCGAATACGAGGCTTTGGCGGAGACGGAAGCAGTTGAAGATGTGATCCCAGCCGCCGAAGCGGCTGAACCGGCGGCGGCGGAGTCGGTCGAAGCCAGTGCGCCTGCCGCTGAGCCAGCGCCTGCCGCTGAGCCAGCGCCGGAAGCGGAAGGCACATCTACGCTGAAAGCGGGCGATCTGGTCGAAGGGACGATCACGTCGACTTCACCCACGCTCGTCACCGTCGACATCGGCGCCCACAAGGACGCCCTCATTCCCGGTCACGAACTGGAGCGCATGAACCGGCAAATGCTGGAATCGCTCAAGCCAGGCGCGACTCTCAAGGCGTACGTGGTCAACCCGCGTAACCACAATGGCGACATCGTGCTTTCGGTCAACCGCGCGCTCGAAGAAATCGACTGGCAGCGCGCTGAGGAACATCGTCAGTCGCAGGAAACCTACGACACCCGCATCGCCGGTTACAACAAGGGCGGGCTGATCGTGCGCTTCGGGCGGCTGCGCGGGTTCGTGCCGCAAAGCCAGATGAGCATCGAGCGCCGCCGCGCGCTGACCGAGACGCAGACCCCCGAAGAACGCTGGGGCAGCATGGTCAACGAGCCGATTGTCGTCAAGGTGATGGAAGTCGACCGCGAGCGCAACCGGCTGATCCTCTCCGAGCGGTTCGCCTCGCGCCAGTCGCGCGAGAAGCGCAAAGAGAACCTGATCAAGGAACTGACGGTGGGCGAAGTCCGCGAAGGGCGCGTCGTCAGCCTGGAAGATTTCGGGGCATTTGTCGACGTGGGCGGTGCAGAAGGTCTGGTACATCTCACCGAAATGTCCTGGCAGCACATCACCCACCCGCGCGAAATGCTGCAGGTCGGGCAGACGGTGCGCGTCGAGGTCATCAGCATCGACAAGGACAACAAGCGCATCGGCTTGAGCATGAAGCGCCAGGCGCCTGACCCCTGGGACACGATTGCCATCAACTACACCGTTGGGCAGTTGGTTCAGGGGATGGTCACCAAGCTGACCAAGTTCGGCGCGTTCGCGCAGTTGGTCGATGTGCCGGAAATCGAAGGCTTGATCCACATTTCGGAACTGTCGGACAAGCGCGTCAATCACCCGCGCGAAGTCGTCAACGAAGGCGACAAGCTGACGCTGCGCGTCGTCAAGATCGACATCAAGAATCGGCGGCTGGGCTTAAGTCTGAAAAAAGTGAATTCTGCGGAATATCTCGACCTTGACTGGTCGAATTCTTCCGGCGAAGGCGTGGGCGCTGCCAGCGCGAGCATTGAAACCAGCGCTGCGAGCGAAGAACCGGCTGTAAGCGAAGAATTCGCCGCGACCGAGCCGGCAGACGCCGAAACCAGCGGCGAGGAATCCAGCGCCACCGAAGAATAAATGAGCCGAGCTATGCTCGGCTCTCTCCACTGAAAACATTGCCTCGACAAACTTCTAACGAAATATTTATCCGTTCCAGGATAAGACCACCCATAGTGGATATGTTATAATAGGGCAAGTTCATCGCTCTATGTGATACCGTCCTTAAATTCAGAAGCAGCTAGTGGAATTCTGCGCCACTGGCGACGGAGGGAAAGTTACCGTGCCGAGTAAAATGGAACGCTTCACGCAGCGAGCGCGGCGCGTTTTAAGTTTAGCTCAAGAAGAAGCCGAGCGTCTTCAGCATAACTATATCGGAACTGAGCATCTGCTCCTCGGCTTGATCCGCGAAGAAGGGGGTGTCGCTGGGCGCGTCCTGCGCGAACTGGGACTGGAACAGCGGCGCGTCGAAGAACTGGTGGAGCGCATGACCCGCGCTTCGACCCGCACGACCACCACGCAGCCCGAACTGTCGCCCGGCACGAAACGGGTACTGGAGCTTGCCGTTGACGAAGCCCGCCGCATGGGACATCATTACATTGGTACGGAACACCTGTTACTCGGTCTGGTCCGTCTGACCGAGGGGGTGGCAATTGATATTCTGAAGCGTCTGGGCGTCAGCCCGGAAGAGGTGCGTCGGCAGACGCGCCGGGTCTTACAGGAGAGTCCGGTGCAAAATCCTCAGCCCAATCAGGAAGACGACCGCCAGCGTCGTCAGCGCCCCCGTGAGGGCAAGACTCCGCTGGTCGATCAACTCGCCACCGATTTGACGGCGCTCGCTCAGGAAGGCAAACTCGACCCGGTGGTGGGTCGTGAAACTGAGATCGAGCGCGTGATTCAGGTATTGAGCCGGCGTCGCAAGAATAATCCTGCGCTGATCGGCGAACCGGGCGTGGGGAAGACGGCGATTGTCGAAGGGCTGGCGCAGCGCATCGTCAACGGCGAAACGCCGAAGCCGCTGCTCAATAAGCGCGTGCTCCAGCTTGATGTCGGGTCGCTGGTTGCCGGAACCATGTATCGTGGTCAGTTCGAGGAACGCCTCAAGCGCGTGATCGAAGAACTGAAATCGTCGGACAGCATCCTGTTCATCGACGAAGTTCACATGCTGGTCGGCGCGGGTTCGGCAGGCAGCAGCGTGGACGCCGCCAACATCCTCAAGCCGGCGCTGTCGCGCGGCGAGCTTCAATGCATCGGCGCGACCACGCTCGACGAGTACCGCAAGCACATCGAAAGCGACGCCGCGCTGGAACGTCGTTTCCAGCCGATCTTGGTCTCCGAGCCGACTATCGAAGAGACGATTGAAATTCTGCAGGGCATCAAAGGTCCTTATCAGGATCATCACAATGTCGAAATCACCGACGAGGCGATTGAATCGGCGGCGACGCTGTCGGCGCGTTACGTGCCGGATCGCTTCCTGCCGGACAAAGCCATCGACCTGATCGACGAAGCATCCGCTCGCCTGCGCATGTACAAGAGTCCCGAAGCGGCACAGGTGCGCCGCGCCGAGCAGGAACTGGTGCAGGTCGAAGACGACCTGAAGCTGCTCGAAGAAGAAGGCGCGTTCGGCGAGGAAATCGACCGGCTGCGCAACCAGCGCGACAGCCTTCAGGAGACGCTCGCCTCGCTCAAGTCCAACTGGAACGAGCAGACCAACCAGCCGCGCCTCGCTGCCGAAGATATCGCCGAAGTGGTGGCGATGTGGACGGGCATCCCGACCATGCGCATCGCCGGTGAGGAAAGCGAGCGCCTGATCCACATGGAAGACGCGCTGCACCAGCGAATCGTCGGACAGAACGAAGCCATCGACTCGATCAGCAAGGCAGTACGCCGCGCCCGCGCCGGTCTGAAAGACCCGCGCCGCCCGATTGGATCGTTCATGTTCCTGGGACCCACCGGCGTCGGCAAGACCGAACTGACCAAAGCACTGGCGGAATTCCTGTTCGGCAGCGAAGAAGCATTGATCCAGCTTGACATGAGCGAGTTCATGGAGCGGCATTCGGTCGCCCGTCTGGTTGGCGCGCCCCCCGGCTACGTCGGCTACGAGGATGCCGGTCAACTGACCGAAGCCATCCGCCGCCGCCCGTA
>JADLHH010000186.1 GCA_020848855.1 Anaerolineae bacterium
AGTTATCGTAGGGGCGCACGGCGGTGCGCCCTGCATGATCGAACGAGCGTTTCAGGTTGAAAATGGTGTTTCCAACCCTGTGTAGAGGCACTCAACGACGATACGAAAAACCGATTAACTGTTCATCGTAGGGGCGCACGGCCGTGCGCCCTGCTTTTCTCCCCGGTGTTTACAACGCACTCTCCCCTGAACGCCCCATTCCCCACTTTTTACTTTTAACTTCTTTCTCTTGGCGTCCTTGGCGTCTTGGCGGTTCAATCTTTTTTTAATTTCTCGACTCGATCCTACTTTGGCGGTTCAATCGTTTTCTTGTTTTCGGTTTTGATCTTGCTCCTGAGGTTCATCACTTCTCTTTGCTTTTAGCTAACTGCTAATCGCTGACAGCTAAAAGCTATTCACAACCGCTTCGCCATCAGAATATCCGGCTTCCCCAGCCCATTCGCGTCCGGCACCACGCCAATCAGCGTATAGCCCAGTTTGCGGTAAAACTCCAGCGCGTGCGGCGCGCTGCCTTGTGCCGCCGCCAGCGCCCCCGGAATGTCGTCATACAGATCAGCGCCATAAAGCGTCGTCAGCCCCGCTTCGTCATCCGTCCCCAGCATCAGCGACACGCACCCGCGCTGTCGAGCCTGTTCCTCAAGGTCGCGCACCAGCGCCTGCCCAATCCCCTGCCCCTGCTGCGCCCCGTCAACCACCAGCGGATGCAGTTCCCACACGTAGGCGTGGCTGTGGCGACAGCCCACCCAGCCCAGCACCTGCCCCGCGTCATCCACCGCCGCGCGGCAAAACCCTTCTTCGAGGTCTTCCTGCACTTCTTCCAGCGCCTCATCCGCCGTCGCCCACGAACTCGGCGCGATCACACGAAAGCCCGCCGTCAGCAGCGCCGCCATCTGCGCGATTCGCTCCGTTTCCCCCACATTCACGTCAACGATTTGCATAGCGTCTCTACCCCACGTTGCCCGTCAGGTTGAAGTCGAGGAAGTAGCTGCTCCCCGGCCAAATATCCAGTACGGGAACATCTGGCGCGCTCATCACCGGAGCCAGCATCGTCGTCAGGCTGCCGTCCCGCGTCAGTTCTTGCAGCGTGTACTCCACCAGCAGCCGCATGTTCAGGTCGTTGCGTGGCACTGCCATCCCAATAAACTGCCTGCTGTACCAGATGCCCGTGCCGTCGTCGTTCGTCGTCAGCTCAAGGTCTTGCGGCATCGCCTCAACATTCGGAATCAGCTTCAGGCTGTCGCCAAACACCACCGAGGCGTTGTTGTCCACCTGCATCGTAAACGCGGCGTCCTGCTCGCGCAAAATCGTGAAAAAGTCGTCGATCACGGCGTTCGCCGCTTCTGCCTGCGCCGTCACCGCTTCCCGTGCGCCCGCATCATCCTGAAATATCCCGATGATCTTGCCGCGCAGGTCGCTAAATCCGCTGAAATCTTCCGCCGTCCGCACCATCAGCCGGAAGCCGTGCATCAGGTACGTGCTCGTAAAGTCCACCGAATTGACCGCGTTCCAGTCCGGCGTCACGCCAACGGCAATATCCGCCGCGCCGCTCGCCACCATCTCAACCGGGTTTCCCGCCACCGGCACGACCGAAACCTGCCAGCGTTCCGCCATCGCGTTCACCAGCGCCCGGTTCACCGCGTCCAACCGCCGCTGGCTCTCTGGCGCGTCGGCTGGCAAATCGACCAGACCCGCCACCCGCAGCGTTCGCTCGGCTTGCATTCGCGGCACGGCGTACTGCGCCGGGAACGGCACATCCTGCCCGAACTGGTCGGGCTTCGGCGCGCTGTCGCCCACGTTGCTCCACACCGAAAAACCGTTGCCGGGGTACACCGCATTCTCGAAATTCCGCTGGTGAATCTCGTTCAGCCTGCCCGAAACGAACAGGAATTGCAGCGTCTTGTTGACGAGGTTTCGCAGGTTCACGTCCTGTCGGCTCATCGCAATCGCATACGGCTCAGGCATAATCGGCACGTCCACGAAGCGTTGCAGTTCCGGGTGAATCACCCGCGCCAGCCGCACGCGGTTGCCCACCACCGCGTCAATCTCGGAATTGTTCAGCGCCCCAACCGCCAAATCCAGCGTCAGGAAGCGCAGCACTTCAAACGGGTACGTCGCGCGGCTTTTCCAGTAATCCACCGCCCGTTCGCCGTTCGTGCCAATCACGACGCCAACCTTGCGCCCTTCCATGTGCCCCAAATCGGTCGCGCCGTCGCCCTGCCGCACGATCATCGCTTCCACCGCCGGGTAATACGTCTGGCTGAACTCCACTCGCTCGTCCAGTTCGCGGAAGTGCGGCTGCGCGGCGATCAACAGGTCAACCGAGCCGGATGTCACCATGTCGATGCCCGTCTGCCGCGTCACCTGCACGAATTCGACCTGCGTGCCCCACGCTTCTCCCAGCGCACGGGCAAGGTCGGCGTCAAAGCCGCTTTCTTCCCCGCGCACGTTGAACTGCCCGAACGGTGGCTCGTTGTACAGAATCCCGACCCGCACCTTGCCATCCCGCAGTATCCGCGCAATCCCGGACTCTGTCGGCAGCGCGTCAGACGCGGCTGGCGGCACGGTCGGAACCAGCGTCGGTGGCACCAGCGTCGGCGCAGGGTCTTGCTGGTCATCCACCACTGCGGAATCAGCGGCAGTCAGGCTTGTCGAAAGCAGCAG
>JADLHH010000187.1 GCA_020848855.1 Anaerolineae bacterium
CGGGCAGCGCCGGCAGTGTGTCGGAATACAGCAGCGCGGTGTCGCTCTGGGGATTCCACAGGACGGTCGCCAGCACGCCGTTCTGGTCGCCGCTGGTGGACACCAGTTCGAGGCGTTCGGCGCGCCCGCTGCCGAGCGACGCCAGCGCGTCCTGCTGGTCGCCCAGCAGGGCGATCATGTCCTGCTGCTGGCGGTTGAGCGTGCTGACCTGATTGATCCAGTAAATGTTCGAGATGACCAGCAGCGCCGCCGCGACTGCCGCTATCCCGGCGGTGATGCGGTTGAAGCGCAGCACGCGCAGCGACGGCGTCGGTTTGGCAGGTACAGCCGCAGGAACCGACGCGGCAGGCTGAGCCGGCGCACCGGCAGCAGCCAGCAGCCTGTCATGCAGGTGGGCGGGCGGCTGCGACACCGGAGCCGCGTACAGCATCGCCTGGGACAGCGCTTGAAACTCGTCCAGTTCCGCCGCCACTTCCGGGCAAAGCGGCAGCAGCCGCTCGACGAGCGCCGTCTCGTCGGGGTCGGTCGCTCCGAGGCTGTACACCGGGATTAGCGCCCGCAGCGTTTCGCAGTCGGGCTGTTGTGGTTGTTGGCTCATTTCAGACATGATCAGGCGCTACGCCATTCCTGAACTAAATACGTGCGAACCCTCAAGAATAGATGCACCGAAACCCGTAAAATCAATGCTCCATCGCTTCCGTCCACATGGATTTGAGCTTCTGCAGCCCCAGCCGGACGCGGGTCTTGATCGTGCCGAGCGGCAGCCCCAGGTATTCCGCCATTTCGCTGTGCGACATGCCCTGAAAGAACGCCAGCTCGATGACCTGCACCTGCTCCGGCGGCAGCCGATCCATCAACGCGCGCAGAATCCGTCCATCGAGCCAGTTGTCGTCGTCCATCAGCCCGCGCCTGCCGACGCGCACTTCGTCGAGTTCGAGCGCGTTCTTCAGCGGGCGGCGCTGCTCCATGCGCAGCCGGTCGATAGCGGTGTACCGCGCGATGGTGAGCAGCCAACTGGTGAACCTGCCGCGCGCCGGGTTCCAACTGTCGGGCTGGTTCCAGACCTTGAGAAAGGTATCCTGCGTGACTTCTTCGGCGAGGGTCGAATTCTGGACGACACGGAGCGCAACGCTGTAAACCAACGCGCCGAACCGCTGGTACAGTTCGGACAGCGCGCGCTGATCGCGCTCGCCCAGGCGCCGCACCAGTCCGGCTTCGTCGAAAGGCATCTCTGACATCGCTGCTCAGTCAGCCGTCATAACGTTCAGGAGTCGAATTCCGTTTGTGTCGCAGAATTTGTGCTGCGCCCTCGATTCAACTCCCGAACAAGCGATCGTGTCAACCACAGACAGGAAACACCAAGTACTGAGCGATGAGTGCTGAGTCGAAAACCATCGCAGTGGTGTGCCTACATCCAGCAGAGAATGTCTTTACTCAGTACTCAGCACTCGGTACTCATCCCTATTTTTTGACCCGATACAGCATCTCGCCCGCCTTCGGGACGTAGAGCCTGCCCTCGGCTTCCTTGCCCTGCCATTCCTCGACGCGCACGGACGCCGGGTCGAGATAGCCGAGCGACAGCTTCTTGCAGTCTTCCGCCGAAACCTGGCTCGCCAGCGTCACCCTGATGCGCGGCTTCTCGACGCCGTTTTCGAATGTGCCGCCGCCGCGCACGTGGGTGCTGTGCGCCAGCACACCCAGCGGCACATGCTTGTACTTGTCCCACTGCTTGAGGAAGTAGTCGAGTGGGTGGTAGCCGATCTCGAAGATGTGCTTGCCGTGTACGTGGCTGATCGTGCTCAGGTGCGGCGCGAAGATGATAATCTCGCCGCCGTCGGCGACAACCGGATCGGTCTTGTACATCGCCTTGCCCGCCGTCCACAGTTCGTCGTACATTGACGGCGCCCACGCCAGCACCCGCTGATAGGGCTTCCCGACCCAGGTGATGTGGCGTCTGGATGACAGATCGGCGGCGGCGCTCCATGCCTCGCGCAGATCGCCGACGAAGATGCCCGCCAGCCCGTCACCGACCACTACCAGACTCACCAGCGTGACCGGCGTCTTGACCATGTCGGCGGCGGCGTTGATCATGGCGCGCACCGGCGTATCCTTCGTACCGATGATCCTGGTGCTGGTCAGCAGCGCACCCAGCCAGTGGGTCACGTTGATCATTTCGGGACCGGAGATGCCGGGGAACAGGTATTTCGCGCCGCCAGAGAAGCCGACGACCTCGTGCGGGAACGTCGGACCCAGAATAATGATCCGGTCGTAATCCTTGATCTGCTTGTTGATGCGCACCGGCACGTCGCCACCGAGGCTGGGATGCCACGCCGCCCCGGCGATCTCCTTGACACGCGCCTGCGTCAGCGTGCCGATCTGCTCCAGCGCGTCTGGTGTGTTCCAGTTGTGGTTGTGCAGCCCGACCCAGCCGTAGCGGGTCAGGCGCTCGTCGTGGGTGATGCCCACCAGCTTGTTCAGCGCCGCGTCGTCGAGCGGGGGATGCGTCCCCAGCGCGACCATGAAATCGAGCTTGCTGGCGTCGCCCAGAACCTCGACCATCATGCGAAAAAGCTGGGGAAGCGGAATCGTCCGGGTGTGATCCGGGATCAGAACCAGCAGTTTCCTGCCCGAATACTTGTGCCCTAAGCCTTTATCCAGCGCCGCGCGGATCGCCTCGGCGCTGAGCGGTTGATCGCCAACTGCCTGTGCCTCAAGCATAGTGCCTTCCCTTCTGTTCGCCGCGATTATATGCGAGAAATCGCGAGACAAAAAACACAAACGCGCGGCGCGACCATCATCTCCCCTACTACTCTAGCACAGCGCCTTTTCAAGCGCGGGCTTCTGCGTTAATTTCAGGCGCGTACAAGGGAGGCATCATGCCGCTTCAGCGCGAAATTCAGGTCGGGGACGTGCGCATCGCCGCTTATGAATGGGGGCAGCCGCGCGCCGACCAGCCGTCGATCCTGTTCGCCCATGCGACCGGCTTTCACGGGCGCATCTGGGATCAGGTGATCGCCCATCTGCCGGGCTGGCACTGCATCACCTTCGATTTTCGAGGGCACGGGCGCAGCACCACGCCCGCCCCGCCCTACGAGTGGCGCTTCTTTGCCGACGACGTACTGGGGGTGGCGCAGGCGTTCGGGCTGCGAGGCGCGGTCGGCGTCGGGCATTCGCTCGGCGGGCACGCCATCACGGCGGCAGCCGCGCGCCAGCCGGGTCTGTTCGCCGCGCTGCTGCTGATCGACCCGGTGATCCTGCCGCGCGATCATTACGTCGGCGTGGTCGAACTCGAACACTTCACGGCGCGGCGGCGCAGCGACTGGGCATCGCCGGACGAGATGTACGAGCGCTTCAGTGAACGTCCGCCGTTCGACCGCTTTCAGCCGGAAGTGCTGCACGATTACGTCGACTACGGGCTGAAGCTAAGCCCCGGCGGCGCAGGCTGCGTGCTCGCCTGCGCGCCCGCCTACGAAGCCGCGACCTACAATTACGGCTCGGCGGCGAACATCTACCCGGAAATTGCGACCATCGCCATCCCGGTGACGATTTTGCGAGCGGGCGGACAAGTCGATGCCAGCGTCTCGAATTTCGCCGGGTCGCCAACCGCGCCCGATCTGGCAGCGGCGTTCCCGAACGCGGTCGACGTGCCGCTGCCGCAGTATTCGCATTTTATCCCGATGGAAGCGCCGGAGATGGTCGCGGAATACGTGCGGAAAGTGGCAACCGGGCGCTGACAGCGATTTGCCGAAAATACGCGCGCCGCAGACAATTCAGCCAATCGTATTGATACACCTGAAGGACTGACGCATGAAACGCTCCGAAATCAACGCCATCATCCGCGACGCCGACGACTTCATCCGGCAGCATCCGTTTCACCTGCCGCCGTTTGCTCACTGGACGCCGCAGGAGTGGACGACCAAAGGCGCGGAAGTCGCCGAGATTGTCGAGCATGGACTCGGCTGGGATATCACCGACTTCGGGCTGGGCGACTACCGCAACAAGGGCTTGTTTCTGTTCACGATCCGCAACGGCACTCCGAAGAATCTGGTGACCTGCACCGGCAAGGTTTACGCCGAAAAGCTGCTGATCGTGGACGTGAACCAGGTGACGCCGTTCCATTTTCACTGGCACAAGACCGAGGACATCATCAACCGGGGCGGCGGCAGGCTGCTGATCCAGCTTTACAATTCGACGCCCGACGAGCGCGACGACAAGACGAGCGAAGTTACGGTCAGCCTCGACGGCATGGTGCGGACGCTCCCGGCGGGCGGTATCGTGGCGCTCAGCCCCGGCGAGAGCATCACCCTGCCGACCGGGCTGTATCACAAGTTTTGGGGCGAGGAAAGCCGGGTGCTGGTCGGCGAAGTTTCGACGGTCAACGACGACGCGGCAGATAACCGGTTTCTCGATCCGATCGGGCGCTTCACGGAGATCGACGAGGACGAGCCGCCGTATCGGCTCCTGATTACGGACTACGCGAAGTACTACCAGCTTTCCAGTTGAATTCGGGTTTTGCGCAGAGGAACGTCATCAATGTTCTACTGCCGCCGACAGGGACACCTTCAATGCCAAAAGTTCACGAGGAAGAAGGGTGCCGGTTCTATATCAATACGAACGATCACCTACCCCTCATGTGCATGTTGTGACCGGAAGCGGAGTCGTGGTCATCAACCTCAAAAACGCTTCCCTGCGCAGAACGACACATGCCAAAACTCCGATGTGATCAAAGCACAGCGGCTCGTCCGGGCGAATCACGACAAGCTGCAAAAAGCGTGGGATAATGTCTTTGGTGGTTAGAGGAAAGATCATATGGACAAGGTAGATACGGACGAAATTGTCGATATTGTCGGCGAGGGTGAACTCATCTACGTGCCACGCAATGATGCGGTCGCGGCGCAAGTCACGAAAGACGAGTTGATCGTCACCACGCGGGACGGCAGGACAATCCACACGCCACTAACTTGGTTCCCGTTCCTGCTGAATGCCAGTGAAGCGCAGCGGCAGAATTTTCAGGTCATGGGAACGCTGGTTTTATGGGATGACCTGGACGAAATCGTGAGCATGGAGGTCATCCTGCTTGGTCGGTCTGGAACCTAGAAGCGGCTGCTGGAATTGCCTCACAAGCAGCGCCCAGAATCGTCGTGGTCAGGCAAATGGGAGAACTTTCATGCATAAATTCGGGTTGATCGCCGCCCTGCTGCTCGTCCTGACCGTCGGCAGCGCTTCAGCGCAGGAGCTTCCACGCCGCGACCAGCTTTCGCCCGGTCAGTGGTGGCAGCTATCCCCCGGCGGCGAGACGATCTGCGGGCACGGCGCGCCGTACAGCTTCTATTTCCGCGATAACCCCGGTCAGGATTTGCTGATCTACTTTCAGGGCGGCGGCATGTGCTGGAACGAGCAGACGTGCAGCCCCACTGGCGACAAAACCTTCGACGAGGCGATCAACCCCGGCGACCCCAGCGACAATCCGGGACTGTTCCCGGTCGGCATATTCGATCTCGGCAACCCCGAAAACCCCTTCCTCAACTACGACATGCTCTACGTCAACTACTGCTCCGGCGACATGCACACCGGCAACAACGTCAGCGGGCTGACGTACCACGACGTGTATTATGAAATCAAGAACCGGGGCGCGGTCAACGCATCTTACGCGCTCAACTGGGCGTACAACAACATCCCCATCCCGGATTCGGTGTTCGTCACCGGGTGCAGCGCCGGCGCGGTCGGCGCAGCGTTCTGGGGCGCAGATATCAGGGCGCATTATCCGAACCAGCGCGTCACCGTACTGGGCGATTCGGGCGGCGGCTGGCGCGGCATCGGCGGGGCGACGTGGAACCTGTGGGGCACGAATTATCAGGGCGCGACCGGCGGAAACGTCAACAATGCCCAGTTCTACGTCGGCGCAGCGCGGCAGGGCGCGCGTATCGCCCAGTACAACACCGCCAGCGACGAGACGCAGAGCTTCTTCTACTACGTCGGCTTCAGCACCGTCCAGTACGACGAAGCCCTGCGCGCCAACCTGCGCGACATCTCGCGCGGCTCGGGCAGCTTCCGGTCGTATACTATGTACGGCGATTTACACTGCATCCTGCCGCGCGCCGAGTTCTACACCTACACGATGGGCAGCGACCGCGTGCGTGATTGGGTTGCGAGCCTCGCGGCAGGTGAGCCGGTCAACAACATCTCGTGAGCCGAATGTGA
>JADLHH010000188.1 GCA_020848855.1 Anaerolineae bacterium
CGCCGTCGATTAGCTCGAACGGCGCTTCGTCAAACTGCCGGATAAACTCGTCCATCGGCATCCCGACGCGCTCTTGCACAGACATCGTGAAATCCTCTCACCTCACCGCTTCATTATGCTGGAAAAAGAGTGGTTTGAGTCAACCCGCTTAGCGCAGCCTCCGCTCTCGTTTCTCGCCCTCGCCGCCGTTGTTACGTACCCGCGACACCGGCGACCCGCTGATCTCCCCCTGAATCGCCGTATAAAATTCCTGATCGTAGTTGCGGGTGCGCACCACCACCGGCATCGGCACGGCGTGCCCCATGATGATCGCCTGCTGCTTGGTGTCCAGCCGCGACAGCACCTCGCGCAAGCCCGCCGCCCCGCTGATCCCGGTCAGCACCGCCGCGATGTCGCGCTCGTTGTCCAGCAGCGCCGTCACCCGCGTGCCGATCTGGCTCATCACTTCCTCGTCGATGCCGCTCGGTCGCTGGTCGACCACCAGCAGCGTCACGTTGTACTTGCGCAGCTCGCGGGCGATCACGCCGAAGGTCGTCTGGCTGGCGACTTTCGGGTCGAGGAATTTGTGCGCTTCCTCGACGGTGATCAGCAACTGTGGCGGCTCGTCCGCCTTGTCACCGAGCGCCCGCTCGACGCGATCCACGTACATCTCGTGGATGCGGCGCGTCAGGTAGTTGGCGACCAGCATGTAGGCTTCGAGCGAGTTGCCGTAGCGCCCGAACTCCAGCACGACGCTGCGCTGGTTTTCGAGCAGGTGGACGATCTGCTGGACGCTCTCGCCCGTCGAGGTGCTGACCAGGAAGTCCCAGCGCTCGAAGCGCTGCATACGCCGCTGCAGCGCCGCCAGCGTCCCGGCGCGGGTCGGCGTGTTCGCCTCGATCTCCTCGATATCGTCGGGATCGAACTTGAGCAGCCGCTCGATCCAGCGCTCGCCCCATTTCTTGCTGAGCGTGTAGGCGGCGTCGATCATCGCGTCGGACAGGTTCATCGTCGCCCGCAGCATGTCGATGTCTTCCGGCTCGATCTCGTCGTAGCCGATCTTCACCTCGAAGTCGAATTTTGCCCCGCGCCGCCGCGACGATTCGGCATCGAGCGTGCAGATGCTGACGGCGTCGTTGAACAACTGCTTGAGACCCTTCGCCTGCGTCCCGCGCTCGTCCTGCACCGCCCAGCCATAGTCGTTGTGCATGTCGAAAATCAGGCTGACCGCCTGCTTGCGTGCGATCACACCCGCCAGGATCAGGCGGGTGAGGAAACTCTTGCCGGTACCGCTCTTGCCGAACACGCCGACCGAGCGCTCGACCAGCCGCTTGAGGTTCAGGTTGATCTGGGTCGTCTCCAGTTCGAGCGGCGCGCCGACATTGAAGTGCGTCTCGTCCTCGAAGCCGAACACGGCGTTCACGTCGGCGACGGTAGCGTTCATGACCGACATGAAGTGACCGGGAATCGTCTTGACCGGCTTGGGCGTCGGGTTCGCCTCGCCGTCGTCAATCGAGAGCATCGGCTGAGCGTTGATCTTGCCGTAGGCTGCCGTGCCGGTATACACCGCCGCCAGGAATGGATCGGAGATGTCGGGCGGGGCGCTCTGGATGTCCGGGTTAGTGTTATCGAGGACGATGTCGGTGATCATGCAGAAGAAGCGCTTACTCTCGCCATGCACGACGATGTAGCGTCCGACGGCGAGGTCTTCGATGCGCACGCCGGCATCCAGCTTGATGACCAGCCCCTTGCTGAGCGACCCGCCGACGACCACGCCCAGGCGCATATCGTCGCGCCCGGCGAGATACGAATCCATGCCTCGTGGGAACATTTGTTCTAAATCGACGGAATTGCTTGAGAAGTTCATGACCACAAATCTCCACTTCCGCACGCACAATGGGGTGACTATTATTATAGCACAACTTCGGACTTCGGATGAAATGCTAAGGTGAAAGGCGAGGCGCAAAGTATTCAAAATCTTTGCGCCTCGTGAGGATTATTCTGGTTGCAGGGATTGGGGGTCGGAGCAGGCTTCATTTCCGGCAGCGTCAGTGGCGCAGACCTGATAGCTGAGATCGCCCGCAGGCGCGTCCTCAATCATACCCCGCCAAAGGTACTCACCATACCAAACCATCGGGCTGTCGTGCGCCTCGCCATCCGCTGTCCAGCGCAGGCTGACAGACTGCCAGTCGTGCGGCATGGTCGGGCTTTTGTTGTCATGAACACGGGCGCGAATTTGCGATGGCGAGCCGGAGACCGCCGTAGCGATCTGCTCGACCAGCGTGATGATCGGCGGCGCGGTATCCGGCGCGATATTCGTGCCTGGATAGACTCGGTCGTCGAAGGCTGTTTCTCCTTGATCTTCCGCCACGTCCAGTTTTCCGTCCTGATCCAGGTCGGCGACCGCCAGATAGAGCGTGCCTCTGGTCCCTCTGGACGGCTGCTGCACGAAAACATCTCTCGCCAGCGATAGCTTGCCTGTTCCATCGTTGATGAGCAGACGATCCTCGTCGTCGAGCGAACCGATGAGGAAGTCGGCATCGCCATCGGAATCGAAATCGAGAAATACGACCACGTTATCGCCGGCGGTAGGGTTGAAACGATTGGACCAATACTCGCTGCCAGCAACCTCAAAGCCGCCCACCTGATTGTTGAGGAAAAGGTGTTCGCGCATCCCCGGCGCGTCATTGACGGTCACAAGGTCGAGGTAGGCGTCGCCGTTGATGTCCATCGCCTCGAAATCGTAGTTGTTCGAGAATTGGGGCAGACGGTCTTCCGAAACGTCGGTGAAGGAACCTGTCCCATCGTTCTCGAACAGGAAACTTCCTTTACAGACCTTGCATGAGACGAGAATATCGAGGTCGTAGTCGTTGTCCACGTCCACGAACTCCAGTTCCCACGAGAACCTGACCAGTACGTCCGGCATTTGTGTGTCGGTCACGTCGGCGAAATGCCCCGTTCCGTCGTTGAGCCATAACATGGTTCGCCCGCCCTCGTTTTGCATTGGACTACCTGCGCCCCAGTCCGCCAGCACCACATCCAGATCGCCATCGGCGTCGACATCGCCAAATTCCAGATCGCCGATGCTGGCGTCAAGCTGCGGCAGGTGGGTGGCGGTCACGTCCGTGAAGGTGCCTGCGCCATCACCGAGATACAGGTAGCTCTGGGTCTGAAAGGTTGTGCCAACCAATAGGTCAACATTGCCATCGCCGCTCACGTCCCGCGCCTTGATCACGCGAGTGAGCATCGGTGTGTCGCCGAACACGGCATCTGAAACATCCGTGAACAATTCGCCCGCGCCCTGGTTGAGAAAAACGCGATTGAGCACGGGTGTGCCGGGTGCGTCGTATTCGCCGCCATTGGCGAACAGGATGTCGACCCAACCATCATTGTTGATGTCCGCTAGTTCGAGTTTATTCGTCCAGTCGTTCGACGATCCAATCGTGGCAGCGGTTGCGTCTTCCCATAAATCGGTCGGTATTAGGGCGGCTGCCTCTTGAGCGACTGTTGAGTTAACCAGCCCTACGAATAGCACCATCTGCACCAGGGCGAGGACATGTATCTGCCTCATCGGTCAATCTCCTGTCCAGAATAGCTATATTTTCTCGTAAAATTATGCGTGAATTATATATTAAATAGCAATATGCGTCAATTCATCAGATTCCGCATCGCCAAACGCCTTCCGATAAAGCACCAGGGGCACGATAATGTCGTGCCCCTGCGGAATATCACCTATTGGAGTTGTCTGCCGTGTACCGGGTTACCCCTTCGGTGCCTGCCCGTTGCTGCTCGACGTGCCGTTCTCGCCGCTGCCCGCACCCTGCATCGCGCTCATAAAGCGGCTCATCATGCTCGTGAGTTCCATCGGCAGCACGAACTTGGTCGCCGGACTCGCGCCGACCGAGCGGAGCGCATCGAGGTATTGCAGCATCATTGTCTTCTCGTCGATTTCCTTCGCCTCGCCGTAGAGCGCCTGAAGCGCTGACGCGCGCCCCTGCGCCAGCAGAAGCTGAGCGTCACGCTCGCCTTCGGCGCGCAGAACCAGCGACTGTTTCTCACCTTCCGACCGCAGAATAGCCGACTGCTTCTCGCCTTCAGCGACCATGATCGCCGCCGAGCGCTCGCCTTCCGCCCGCGTGACCGTCGCGCGGCGCTCGCGTTCGGCGCTCATCTGGCGGTTCATCGCGTCGCGGATAGCGGCGGGCGGCTCGACCTCGCGGATTTCCACGCGGGTGACTTTCAAGCCCCAGCGCTCGGTCACTTCGTCCAGCTTGACGCGCAGCACGTCGTTGATGCCTTCGCGCTTCGCCAGCACGTCGTCCAGCTCGATATCGCCGATCACGGCGCGCAGGGTCGTCGCCGCGATATTCAGCGCCGCCGCTACCACGTTCTCAACTTCCAGTATCGAGAGCTTCGGGTTGACGATGCGGTAGTACACCAGAAAGTCGATGTCAATCGACGTGTTATCCTTCGAGATCGCCGTCTGGCGCGGGATTTCGAGGAAGCGCTCGCGCAGGTCAACCTTCCGCGCGCTCTCCAGGAACGGGATGATCACCGTGATACCCGGTCCGCGCGTGCCGGCGTACTTGCCGAGTGCCAGCACGACCAGCCGCTCGTATTCCGGCACGATTCGCACCGCGCTGAACACCAGGTAAAACAGGAACAGAATCAGGAATGCTATCAGGACGACTTCAGTTCCCATCGCTTACGCCTCCTCTGGGTGCCGCTTCTGTTTGACGGGTTCCACGAACATGGTCAGCCCCTCTTGATCTATC
>JADLHH010000189.1 GCA_020848855.1 Anaerolineae bacterium
ACGGCTTCGACCGCTTCCGAGAACGACTCGCCGTAGCCGAAATCAGCCCCGGTGACCGTCACAATGCGAGCAGGCGGCGCTGTGCCGTACAACGCCTCAGACAGTCCCAGCAGCGCGCCGGGTGTGAGCGTATGCACCAGCGCGGAAAGCTTTAGCTGAAGACTCGGCGGCACCGCGCTCACCGCCCACATGCCGGGTTCTTCGCCGACGGCGGCGTCCAGAAACAGGACTTCGCTCGCTTGGCTGACGGCTTCCGCCATCTCTGGCGTAAGCTGGTGCGCGGCGATGATCCGCGTGTGGCGGTCGTTGATGTCGGCGGCAAGCTGGCTCGCCAGGAACCAGCCGACGCCGTCGTCGCAGCGCAGCGGATTACCGTAGCCGATCAGCAGCCGAAGCATCAGCCCCGCCTTATCTCGTCCAGCACGCCGCCGCCCGCGTCGAGCAGCGACACCTGCAGCGGCATCTGCCCGAAAGCGTGAGTCGAGCAGCTCAGGCACGGGTCGAAGCAGCGGATGACCGCTTCGACGCGGTTCAGCGCGCCTTCTTCCAGCTTGCTGCCGTTGACGAACTGCCTGGCAGCTTGCAGCACACCGCGATCCATCGCCAGGCTGTTGTTGCCGGTGGCGATGATCAGGTTCGCCCAGGTGACCAAGCCAGCTTCGTCGGTCTTGTAGTGGTGGATGAGCGTGCCGCGCGGCGCTTCGGAAATGCCGACGCCTTCGAAGCTGTTGAGCGACGCCAACGCCTGTACGTGCGTGTTGAGAATATCCGGCGAGTCCAGCAGTTGCTCGATCTGCTCGATGCCGTAGATGATCTCGACCAGCCGGGCGTAGTGGTAGAAGAACGAACTCTGACGCTCTGCCATGCTCAGCTTCCTGAAGGCTGCCAGCGCTTCGTTCGCCAGCGGCGTGCCCGCCCGCTCGACGATGTTCAGCCGCGAGAGCGGACCGACGCGGTAAATGCCGTCGGGATAGCCCATTGGCTTGTAGTAGGGCGACTTGAGATACGAGAAATTCTCGACCGCCTCGCCGATGACATCCTGATAGCCGTACGGCTCAATCGCCGGCTCGACTACGTTCCCTTCGGCGTCGATCAGGCGCAGGCTGCCATCGTAGTGTTCGAGCGTGCCGCGCGGCGAGATCAAGCCCATGTGCATGGTCGGGAAATTGGCGAAATGGTCGATCTCGTCGCGGAAGCTCGCCATCATCGGCAGGAACCATTCGAGCGTGCGCAGCGCGAAAGCTTTCGCTTCGGGAATGGTCGCGCGAATTTGCTCGCGCTTCTGCTCGGTCAGCGGGTCGGCGACGCCGCCGGGAATAATCCACGCCGGGTGGATGCGCTTGCCGCTCAGTACCTCGATGATGTTCTGTCCGAACATGCGCAGCCGGACGCCGCCGCGCGCCATATCCGGCTCGGCTTCCAGCACGCCGAAGATGTTGCGCCTGGCGGGGTCGGAATCCATCCCCAGCAGCAGGTCGGGCGACGAGAGATAGAAGAAACTGAGCGCGTGCGATTGGACGATCTGCGCCAGATTCATGATCTTGCGCAGCTTGACCGCCGCCGGCGGCACGCGCACCGCTAACAGTTCGTCGCAGGCTTTGGACGCCGCGATCAGGTGGCTGACCGGGCAAATGCCGCACGTCCGCGCCATCAGCGACGGCATTTCGCGGAAGGGACGCCCCTGCACCAGCTTTTCAAAGCCGCGAAACTGGGTAACGTGAAAGTGCGCGTCTTCGACACTGCCGGACTCGCCAAGCTGGATGGTGATCTTGGCGTGCCCTTCGATGCGCGTCACCGGGTCAATCGTGATCGTTTTGGTGAATGTTGCTGTCATGGTCGTTGTTTCCCTCATCCGAAGCGGGCGTCCCCGTTCAAGCGGGGAGTACGACCCTCAAGCAGCTCGGTCAGGACGTACAGAATCTTGTTGCGATCCGGCGGGCAGCCGGGCACGAATACGTCGACATCGACCACGTGATGCACCGGGCGCACCCGCGGGAGCAGCGGCGGGACGACTGCCGTCGGCAGCCCCGGATTGAGATCGGCGTTTTCGACATAGGCGCGGCTGACGATCTGATCGAGCGGGAAGGTGTTGCGCATCGCCGGGACGTTGCCGGTGACGGCACAGTCGCCCAGTGAGACGAGGATTTTGGTATGCGCGCGGACGTGCTTAATCTTGTCGAGATCTCCCTGATTGCTGACCGCCCCTTCGACAATGGTCACGTCGACCATCTCCGGGAACTCCTTGTTATCGACCAGTGGGCTGTACACCAGCGCGATTTTGTCGGCGAGGTCGAGCAGCACTTCGTCAATGTCCAGAAAGGACATGTGGCAGCCGGAACAGCCATCCAGCCAGATTGTGGCGATGTTAACTTGCGCCATTGCGTTCAGAGCCTCGTATGATTTGCAGATAGGGCAGGAACTCGTGCTCTTTTTCCATCTCGCTGACGGACTTGCTCTTCTTGAACAGCGCGCCGGTCGGGCACACCTGGACGCACTTGCCGCAGCTTGTGCAGGTGTCCGATGTTGCCCAGGGCTGGTTCAGGTCGGTGATCACCTGCGCCTTGATGCCGCGCCCCTGCACATCCCAGACGTGCGCGCCTTCGATTTCGGCGCAGACGCGGACGCAGCGCGTACACAGGACGCAGCGGTTGTGGTCAATGCCATAGCGGTAGTGCGATACGTCAACCGCTTTGTTCGGGTGGCGGTAGCGCAGTGTGCTGTGATCCATGCCTAGCTTCGCCGCCAGCGCCTGAAGCTCGCAGAAGCCGTTCGACACACATACGGCGCAAACGTGATTGCCCTCGACAAACAGCATTTCGAGGATGGTGCGGCGGTATTTCGCCAGCCGCTCGGTGTTGGTATGAACCTGCATCCCTTCCTGAACCTGGGTCACGCAGGCGGGGGCTAAGCCCCGGCGTCCTTCGATTTCGACCAGGCACAGGCGGCACGCGCCAACCGGCTTCAGCCCTTCGAGGTGGCACAGCGTGGGGATGAAGATGTTGTTCTCGATGGCGGCGTCCAGAATGGTCTCGTTATCGCTGGCGCTGACATCGGTATCGTCGATGCGTAAAGTCAGAGTCATGGTGTTGTCTCCGTATCTCCCCGGTTATGCCCGCGTCGCTTCGTAATCGACCAGCCGCCGACGATACTCGCCCCGGAAATAGCGCAGCGTGCTGAGCACCGGGTTCGGCGCGGACTGCCCCAAGCCGCACAGGCTGGTGTTGCGAACGACATCGCACAACTGCTCAAGCTGGGCGAGGTCGCGCTTGTCGGCTTCGCCGCTCGCGATCTTGGTCAGAAGGTCGTACATCTGCGCCGTGCCGACGCGGCAGGGGACGCATTTGCCGCACGATTCGGACATGCAGAATTCCATAAAGTAACGGGCGACTTCGACCATCGACGACGAGTCGTCCATGACGATCATGCCGCCCGACCCCATGATCGAGCCAAGTTCAGCCAGCGATTCGTAATCGACCGAGGTGCTGAGATGTTCGCGCGGGATACAGCCGCCGGACGGACCGCCGGTCTGTACGGCTTTGAACTCGCCGCCTTCCGGGATGCCGCCGCCGATATCGTAGACGATGTCGCCCAGGGTGATGCCCATCGGCACTTCGATCAAGCCGACGTTACGGATTTTGCCGGACAGCGCGAAAACTTTCGTCCCCTTGCTTTTCTGCGTGCCGATGCTGGCGAACCATTCGCTGCCGTTGCGCAAAATCGCCGGGATGTTGGCGTAGGTTTCGACGTTGTTGATCAGCGTTGGCTGCCCCCACAACCCACTGGCAGCCGGGTATGGCGGACGAGGACGCGGCGTGCCGCGATTGCCTTCGATGGACGAGAGCAGCGCCGTCTCTTCACCGCAGACGAACGCCCCCGCGCCCAGCCGCACCTCGATGTCGAAATCGAAGCTGGTATCGGCGATGCTCTTGCCGAGGAAGCCGGATTTCTGCGCCTGACGGATGGCGCGGCGCAGACGGTCAATCGCCAGCGGGTATTCGGCTCGGACGTAAATGTAGCCCTGCGTCGCGCCGACGGCATAGGCGGCAATCGCCATGCCTTCGATGACGCGGTGCGGGTCGCCTTCCATCACGCTGCGATCCATGAACGCACCGGGGTCGCCTTCGTCACCGTTGCAGACAACGTACTTGGGCTTGCCGGGGGCTTTGGCGACGGTGCTCCACTTCAGCCCGGTCGGGTAGCCTGCCCCACCCCGCCCGCGCAAGCCACTGCGCGAGATTTCGTTGATGACGCCGACCGGCATCGACTCGGTCAGCGCGCGGATGAGGGCGCGATAGCCGCCGACGGCGATGTAATCTTCGATGCGCTCCGGGTCAATCTTGCCAGAGTTTTCGAGGACGATCTTCAACTGGCGGCGGAAGAATGGCACGTCGGTTGGGCACAGCAGGCGCGGAACCGGCATGTAGTCGAGGCTTTTGACGATTTCGGGCGCGTCTTCAGGCTTAACACCCTGGTACAGCACGTTCTTGGTTTCGACAGAGACCAGCGGACCATTACCGCACAAGCCCATGCAGCCGACGCCCTTGACCATACACTGCTGGGCGTTCCCGTTGGCACTCAGTTCTTTTTCCAGCGCATCCTTGACCTGATCGCTGTTGGAGGACAAGCAGCCAGCCGCCATGCAGACGTGAATGCGGTGGCGATAGCGCTGCTGGGCAGCCTGCTCTTTTGATGCAATCTCGGCGAGTCCCTCAAGATCCATGTTCTTCGAGCCTCTTGATCTGCTCCAACGCTTTTTCGGGGGTCATCTTAGGGATCACCACCCCGTCGATGACGGTGGCAGGCGCCAGCCCGCACGAGCCGATGCAGCGGGCGGTCAGCAGCGAAAGCCGGTTGTCCGGCGTGGTTTCGCCTTCGCCGATGCTATATTCCTTGCTGATAGCGTCCAGCACTTCGCGCCCGCCCTTGATATAGCAGGCAGTGCCCATGCACACGACGCAGCTATGTTTTCCGCCTGGCTTGAGCTTGAAGAAGTGGTAGAACGTGGCGACGCCGTAAGTCTTGCTCGGCGGGACGCGCAGCGAGGCGGAAACGTAATTCAGCGCGTCCTGGTCGAGATAGCCGAACGATTCCTGCACGGCGTGCAGTGTTTCAATCAAAGCATGGGAAGAATAACCATACCGTCGCATGGTCGCGTTGACAATGCGCCACCGCTTGTCATCGCTGGGAGGATCAACGGTTGTGGAAAACATGAATAGCCAACTCCATCTGGCACAAAGAACCCTACCCGAATATTGTCGGACAAGACGCGAATTGAATCGAGTTACGTGCGCATGGATTAATTGTGATTTCTGTCACAAGTAGTCATGGGCGACCGTAGTCGGACGGGGAAATGAGCGAAAATGGACAAAAGCGCGACGGGACGGTTTCGCGTGGCGTCGCGTCCGATCATGGGCGGACGGGAGAATGAGGGAAGCCCGTCCCGCCCGTTATCATGCGGATGGGGAAACAAGAGAAAGGCGTCGCGCCCGTTATCATGCGGGCGGGGAAATGAGGGAAGAAGGCGGAATCACACACATCATAAAGCCGGTTCTTCGCTTGTCAAGGCACATACGTACACCC
>JADLHH010000190.1 GCA_020848855.1 Anaerolineae bacterium
CGGGCGCAAGCCGCGCGTGGGATCGCGAGAGATCACCCCGGCATATTCCACAGTGAGCACCGCCTCGCCGTGCAGCGCGACACACCAGCGGATCGGGCGCGAGAAGGCGATGTTGCTGGCATTCCAGCGCATCGACTTGCCAAACCTGAAGCCCGCGACCACGCCCGGCAGCGCCGCCTGCAGCACCGCCGCCGCAGGCTTGCCCGATTCGCGCACCGTCGCCACGACGTAGCCGTCCTCGACACGCAGGTCTTCGACGCGCACGCCCTTGCCGCGCGCGAAGCCTTCGGCGGCTTTGGTCGGCTTGCCGTCGGCATCGAACGCGCGCTCCGCCGACGGACCTTTCGCCACCTGCTCCAGATCGCGCTGGCGCGGGGTGAGGCTTTTGGCGTGGATGACGAGGCGGCGCGGCGTGGCGTATACGGCGACTCCGTCGTGCGTCAGCCGCAGGTCGTCGAACAGCTTCGGAGCCAGCACGTTCAACTGATCGAGCGCCGCGTCCACGTCGGCGGCGGGCAGTTCTTCCACGCCGATCTCGAACAGGAAGTCGGTCGGCTGGTCGGGTAGCTGCACCAGCCCGACCTGACTCAACAGGTCGTGGGTCTTCGCGCCCCACAGCCCGCCGAGTTTCTCCATCGGGTATTCCATCTGCTGGCGCTGGTCGGTGTAGGCGCGGGCGATGCTGCGGGTCATGTCGCGCATCCGCCGGAAGTAGCTGGCGCGCTCGGTCACGCCAATCGCGCCGCGCGCGTCCAGCACGTTGAACAGGTGGCTGCACTTCAGCACGTAGTCGTATGCCGGGATGACCAGCCCGGCGTCGAGCGCGCGCCGGTACTCGTTTTCGGAGATGTCGAACGTCTGGCGCAAGCCGTCCACGTCGGCGATCTCGAAGTTGTAGATACAGTGTTCAATTTCGCTGCGCAGCAGCACGTCGCGGTAGAACAGCGTCGCGCCGTCATCGCTGTTCAGCCATTCGATATTCCAGACCGAGTCCTTGCCCTGTAACGGCTGGGCGATGCGCTCCAGCCCATAGGTGATTTCGACCGAGACCGGGCTGAGTTCGATACCGCCCGCCTGCTGGAAATAGGTGAACTGGGTGATCTCCTGCCCGTCCAGCCACACTTCCCAGCCCAGCCCCCACGCGCCGAGCGCCGGGCTTTCCCAGTTATCTTCGACGAAGCGAATGTCGTGTTCGCGCGGGTCGATGCCCAGCGCTTCCAGCGATTTCAGGTACAGTTCCTGCGGATTACCCGGATCGGGCTTGAGGATGACCTGATACTGGAAGTAGTAGGACATGCGGTTGGGGTTTTCGCCGTAGCGACCGTCGTCCGGGCGCACGCTCGGCTCGACGTAAGCGACGCGCCAGGGTTCGGGACCGAGCACGCGCAGCAGCGTCGCCGGGTTGCCCGTGCCCGCGCCGACCTGAATGTTGTAAGGCTGCCACAGCACGCAGTCCTGCGCCGTCCAGAACTCGTGCAGCTTCATGATAATCTGCTGGAAATTGAGCGCTTTCGCCATGAGATCGTCCTGATGAGCGGTTCTATTCGTGGGGCGTATTATAGTGGCGATGCGCGGAGCGGTAAACCCTCGCAACGCATATCCCAAGCCGTCCATTCGCCAGCGATGCTTTTAGCCGCGTTTCAGCGACTAAACTAGGACAAAACCGGTATCCACAGAAGGATAGCTCCCATGCGCAAATACCGCGCCAGCAACCGCGTCCCGTTCGCAAGCTTCGTCCTGCTCATTCTGGTCGGCGCTGTCGCCGGCGCGATTGTCGGCGGCATCCTGTGGGCGCTCGACAGTATTCTGAACTTCTATCTGGTGCTGCTGTTCCCGCTCATCGGCGGCGCAATCGTCGGCGGCGCGCTCTCGACCGTCGCCCGTATCGGTAGAGTGCGCAGCCCGTTCATCACCGCCCTGGTTGCCATCCTCAGCGCGCTGGTGATGTTCGGCGTGTATCACGGCGCGTCGTATGCCATCACCTTCCGCAGCGAGATGCGCGACGCCTACGTCGAAAACGCCGGCAGCAGCGCAAGCGACGAGGACTTCGAGCGCGCGCTCAACAAGCTGATGTTCAGCGAGGTTGGCGATACCGGCTTCGTCGGCTACCTGAAACTGGTCGCGCGCGAAGGCTTCTCGATCACCCGCACGTCGTCGTTTTCCAGCACCAGCGACAGCGGTCTGGAACTGAAGGACGAGCTGGTGTGGGGCTACTGGGCGATTGAAATTCTGGTGGCGGCGGGCATAGCGGCGTGGATCGCGGCACGCGCCGCCGGAGAGCCGTTCGACGAGGAAGCCAACGCATGGTACGGCAAGCCAACTCTGCTGGCAATCGCCTCGAACAAATCACGCAAGGCGCTGCTGAACGCCCTCAAGGACGGCGACTTTCTGGAGGCGGGCAGCCTGATGACCACGCAGGATTTGAAGCACCCGCGCCTGGAGATCACCATCCGGCAAAGCCCCGCCGGCGGCGGCACCCTGATGACCGACACCTTCCTGACCGTGAACTACGCCCAGCGCAAGGGGCGCAGCAACGCCGTGCGTTCCGGCGTAGTGTCGCCGTCGGAACTCGACCTGATCAGCCGGGGGATGCAGCAGGCGGCGCTGCAAAACCCGGCGGTGTCGGGCAGGTAACGAAGAAACACTTGAAAATTCGGCAGGTTTTTGTAGGGGCACGACCTGTCGTGCTTCATAGGCTCCTGACGAACGAGAGCATTTTAATGCGATAACCCTGGTAAACCGGGAACAGCGCCTTCCATGCTGCCGCCCGCATCCCTGATAGAATTATCGGCAGCGATATCAACGGCACGTTCGTTTGATCACCGTAACTCTCCGGGGTCGAGGGGTTTTCTATAGTCATGATGAACCTGCGAAAGCGTCTGACCAGACGCCCCAAGAACCTGAAACGCCTGTCTGACACCGAGCTGGTGGAACTGGCGAAAGCAGGCGATAAGGATTCATTCGGCGAGCTGTACGAGCGCTATCTCGACAAGATTTACAGCTACGTCTACTACCGTACCGGCAACCACCACGACGCCGAAGACCTGACGGCGCGGGTGTTCTTCCGGGCGATGGCGCACATTACCAGCTACACCGAGCGAGGCGTACCGTTTCAGGCATGGCTGTACCGCATCGCGCACAATCTGGTCGCTAACTGGCACCGGGATCGCGGGCGGCGCAAAGTCATCCCGCTGGACGAATTCATCGCCAGCAGCCTGAAATCGGATTCGCCGGACAGACAAGCCGAAGATCAGGAGGAGCGCGACGCGCTGCGCGCCGCCATCCAGCGGCTGCCGGAAGAACGGCAGCAGCTTTTGCTCCTCAAGTTCGTGGATCATCTGTCGAATGCCGAAATTGGCGAGACCATGAATCGCACCGAAGGGGCGATTAAGTCACTTTATCATCGAACGCTTATTGCTTTGCGCGACGAGCTTCAAGCCGCCGATCAGGCGCCCGTCGACGTGAAGAAGGGTTAGAAGTCCTCATGTCTGAACAACCAACGCCACTGCAGAACCTCCTCGACGCCGTCACCGAGGCGATCATCAACGACGGGCAGGATTTGGACGCCATCGTCCAGCGCTATTCCGTCCCTCGCGCCGAAGTCGAAGGGCTAATCAACGTCATCAGGCGGCTGCACGTCGTGCTGGTGGGCGTGCGACCGTCCCGGCGCTTCGCGCAGCGCTTGCGCCAGGAATTGATGGGGCAGCACCAGCGCAACGTGATCAACCGCTTGCGCTACCTGCCGCCGCGTGTGCAGATCGCCGGGGGAATCGTGCTGGTGGCGGGGTTCATGCTGCTCTCGCGCCGCCGCTTCCTCAGCCTCGCCGACGACGAGCCGCAGGAAGCACCCGCTGTGCAGTAATTGCTGTGCAGCAGCCACAACAGCGGGGTTAAGACAGCCACACACTGCCTTAACCATTAGGGTCAGGGGGCTTGCATTCGCGCGCAAAAGTCGCTATATTGTTCTATAAGTAAAATTGCAACTGGAACCACCTATCCTGTCATCAGGTGCTTTAATGTGCCTGTTGACAGATTGTGCTTGTCTCCGGTATAATGCCCACTCACGGTGAACGATTTATCTGCCTCTCTTATGGTGGAATGCGTCCATTTCCACATATCTCCTACAACCTGACGGATCATCGATTTACGTGAATCCGTCTTTTTTGCGTTCTTTACCCTAGACCGAGGAGCGGAGCTTTGCAACGGTTAACGCATGTAAAGAACTATGCCCGTACTCCCGATGTCGCCGCACTCCCATCGCTGATCGAAGTGCAGCTTCAGTCGTTCCATTGGTTTCTTGAGCAGGGGCTTGCCGAACTTTTCGACGAGATCAGCCCGATCGAGAGCTACAACGGCAACCTGAAGCTGTATTTCCCCGGCAACCGACAGGAAGCGCAGGAACTGGGACTGCGCTACTGGTTCGAAGAGCCGAAGTACAGTGAGGAAATCTGCCTGGAACGCGACATGTCGTTCGCTGCGCCGCTGTACATCCGCGTCGCGCTCGTCAACCGCGAAGCGGGCGACGAAGTGGTGCTGTCCGACATCTTCCTGGGCGACTTCCCGATTATGACGGAAAAGGGCACGTTCATTATTAACGGGACGGAGCGCGTGGTCGTCAGCCAGCTCATCCGTTCCCCCGGCGTGTATTTCGACGCCGAGGAAGACCGCACGACCGGTCGCCTGCTCTCCAATGCCAAGCTGATCCCGGATCGCGGCGCGTGGATGGAATTCGAGACCCGCAAGAGCGACTACCTGACGATCAAGTTCAACCGCAAACGCACTATTCCGGTGACGATCCTGCTGCGCGCGCTGGCGGCAGTCAACGACGCGCTGCCGGACAACATGTCGCCCATCCAGACGGGTAGCGACGAGGAAATCCTCGCGCTGTACGCCGACGTGGACAACAACCCGGATCACACCTATATCCAGAGCACGCTGAAGATGGAGCCGATCTGGGAGCCGAAGAAGGATCAGACGGTCGCCCAGGCGGCGCTGATCGAGTTCTACCGGCGGATGCGCCCCGGCGACCCGCCGACGCTCGACAATGCCCGCGAGTATCTGGTCAGCCAGTTGTTCGACCAGCGGCGCTACGACCTGGAGCGCGTCGGTCGCTACAAGCTGAACCAGCGCCTGAACCTCGACGGTTCGATCCCGCGCACGACCCGCACGGTGACCAAGAGCGACATCGTCAAGCTGGTCGAGCGCATGATCATGATCAACAACGGCAAAGCCGGTCCCGACGACATCGACCACCTCGGCAACCGCCGCGTCAAGACCGTCGGCGAGTTGATCCAGAATAAGCTGCGCATCGGCTTGCGCCGCACCGAGCGCGTCGTCAAGGAACGTATGTCGATCCGCGAATCGGACAACCTGACGCCGGTGACGCTCGTCAATATCCGCCCGGTTGTCGCCGCCATCCGCGAATTCTTCGGTTCGTCGCAGCTTTCGCAGTTCATGGAGCAGACCAACCCGCTGGCGGAACTCACGCACAAGCGCACGCTGTCGGCGCTCGGTCCCGGCGGTCTGCGCCGCGAGCGTGCCGGTTTCGACGTGCGCGACGTTCATCACAGCCACTACGGGCGCATCTGCCCGATTGAGACGCCGGAAGGTCCGAACATCGGTCTGATCGGTCGTCTGGCGAGCTATGCCCGCGTCAACGAATACGGCTTCGTCGAGACACCGTACCGCGAAGTCATCAAGTTCCTCGCGCCTGGCGACCCCGACCTGATCGGGCGCGAAATCCGCGAGGATGTGGTGGACGACAAGGGCAAAACAATTGCCGAAGAAGGCGCAATCGTCGATGAAGCGCTGGCGAAGAAGCTCGCCAAGATCGACCGCGTGCCGGTGATGCCGTTCGTCGGCACCGACATCGTGTACATGTCTGCCGACCAGGAAGACAACTACGTGATTGCGCAGGCGAACGCGCAGTTGGGTCCGCGCCGCGAATTCGTTAACGACCGCGTGTCGTCGCGCCACAACCAGAAATTCCTGGTGTCGCCGTCCCGCCGCATCGATTACATCGACATCGCGCCCCGGCAGATCGTCGGCATCAGCGCGGCATTGATCCCATTCCTCGAACACGACGACGCCAACCGCGCGCTGATGGGTTCGAACATGCAGCGCCAGGCGGTTCCCCTGCTCCAGCCCGATGTGCCGATTGTTTCAACCGGCATGGAGAGCCAAGCAGCCTACGACAGCGGTCAAGTGCTGGTGGCGGACGTGGAAGGCGAGGTCATCAGCGTGCAGGGCGACCGCATCGTGATCCACACGACCGGCGGCGACGAGCGCGTCTACCGTCTGCGCAAGTACAACCGCTCGAACCAGTCGACCTGTATCGACCAGCGCCCGATCGTCGTCAAGGGGCAGCACATCAACAAGGGCGAAGTGATTGCCGACAGCTCCTCGACCTATCTCGGCAGCCTGGCGCTCGGTCACGACGTGCTGGGCGCATTCCTGTCGTGGAACGGCGGCAACTACGAAGACGCCCTGCTGATCAGCGAAGAAATGCTGCGGCAGGATAAATTCACCTCGATTCACATCGAGAAGCACGAAGTGGAAGCCCGCGACACCAAGCTGGGTCCCGAAGAGATCACCTACGACATCCCGAACGTCGGCGAAGACGCGCTGAAAGACCTGGACGAGTTCGGTATCGTGCGCATCGGCGCGGAAGTCGGTCCGAACGACATTCTGGTCGGCAAGATTACGCCGAAGGGCGAAAAGGAACTCAGCCCGGAAGAAAAACTGCTGCGAGCGATCTTCGGTGAGAAGGCGCGCGAAGTGAAGGACTCGTCGCTGCGGCTGCCGCACGGCGAGAAGGGTAAAGTCGTGGACGTGAAGACCTTCACCCGCGACGAACACCCCGACCTGCCAGCAGGCGTCGAGAAGATGGTGCGCGTCAGCGTCGCCCAGAAGCGTAAGCTGACGGTCGGCGACAAGATGGCAGGTCGTCACGGCAACAAGGGCGTCATCTCCAAGATCGTGCCGATTGAGGACATGCCGTATCTGGCGGACGGTCGCTCGTGCGAGATCATCCTGAACCCGCTCGGCGTGCCCGGTCGTATGAACATCGGGCAGGTGCTGGAAATCCACCTCGGTTGGGCAGCGGATCGGCTCGGCTTCCGTGCTATCACGCCCGTGTTCGACGGCGCGAAGGAATGGGAAATTCAGGCAGAGATGGGACGCGCCTGGATGATCGACCGGGCATGGACGGTCATCACCGACCGCGCCTGGGAATGGATTCAGCAGTTCGAGTACAACCCGGAAGAACTGGAAGACGACGACGAAGTGCGCCGCCTTTACATCCACGAATGGCTGAGCACCAACGCCAGCTACGACGCGGATCAGCTTCTGCTCGACCCGGTCTACGCCAAGCGCGCCGTCTTCGCGGAGTGGCTGCGTGAACAGGGTTACGAGCCGGACGACGTGATCGTGTTCGAAACGGATGGCATCAGCGTCGAAGAACGCCGCCGCCGCGACCAGAACGCCTACGACGCCTCGCTGCGTCTGTGGATGGCATGGGCAGCGCCGGAAGTCGAAATCCCGCAAGGTCTGGCGACCAAGGAACTGCTCCAGCACGCCGACCGCGTGATGTTCGAAACGGGTCATGCCGTCCCGGTCTACGGTAAGCAGGTGCTCTACGACGGGCGCACGGGCGAACCATTCGACCAGGCAGTGACCGTTGGCATGATCCATATGCTCAAGCTGGCGCATCTGGTCGAAGACAAGGTTCACGCGCGTTCGACCGGTCCATACAGCCTCGTCACCCAGCAGCCGTTGGGTGGTAAGGCGCAGTTCGGTGGTCAGCGCTTCGGTGAAATGGAAGTGTGGGCGCTGGAAGCCTACGGCGCAGCCTACACACTCCAGGAAATGCTCACCGTCAAGTCGGACGACGTGCAGGGGCGCGTCAAGACTTACGAGGCGATCATCAAGGGTGAGCCGATTGC
>JADLHH010000191.1 GCA_020848855.1 Anaerolineae bacterium
AACAGGTGCGAATCTGCGCATAAAGATCGCCGGTCAGGTGACGACGTTGCGGCTGCTGAGAGAAATTCTGCCGGAGAATGCGCGAACGCGCGTCTGGCAGGGACGGACTGACGGAATCAAATTGACCGGGAACGTTACGCCGGGTCTTGTCATGGCGCCCTCGCTACTCGATACTGGCATACGTCCAGTTTGATTGTATACTATCCCCCGTTGGATCACACAATCAGGAGTACTGGTACGATGGCAGTGACGAGCGAAGAAGTTGCCGGCGTTTTCCCGGTTATGGTGCAGCGTTTCGACCCCAGCAAGGCGGCGAACGTCAACGCGACCATCCAGTTCGACCTCAGTGGCGACAACGGCGGGCAGTACTGGCTGCGCATCGGCGACGGCAAGGCGGAGACCGGCACCGGTCAGGCGGAAAGCCCGCGCATGACCCTCAAAGCCAGCGCCGACGACTTCATCAACATGATGCGCGGCGCGCTGAACCCGATGCAGGCGTTCATGACCGGCAAGATCAAGATACAGGGCGATACCAACCTGGCAATGAAACTGATGCCGCTGATCAATTCCTGAACCGGCGGCATCGTACAGCGCAACCAAAAAAGACCCGCCGAATGGGACGGGTCTTTTCGTTGATGATACACATGCGGCGCGACGCCCGCGTCTACTCTTCGTCCTCGTCGAAGCGCATCAGATACATCGACCCGCTGTTCAGTGACGCATTGCCGATGGCATCCTCAATCGCTTCCAGCAGCTCGTCGTCGCCGGAGCGCCTGGCGTCGGTCGCCAGCCCTTACAGCACGCGCAAGGCGTCCCGGCTGCCGATTTCGCCCAGCGACCAGATCGCCACTTCCTTGACTTCGCGGTCGCTGTCGAGCGCCAGTCGGATCAAGCCGGGGACGGCGTCCTCCACTTCCAGTTCGCCGGCGGCACGGGCGGCTTCGTAACGCATCTCGGCGTCGTCGCTGTCAAGCTGCTGGCGCACGAACTCACCCCACTGCTCATCGTAGCTGCGCCCCATCGCAAAAACGGCGCTGATCTGCATCCGGTGGTCGGGGCTGTCGTACGCCTCGCGAATCGCTTCCTCGACGACCTCATGCCCGCAGTTGGCAATCGCTTCGAGCGCGCGGCGGCGCACGTCGACGTCCTCGTCGGCGTCGTCCAGAACGCCGACCATCGCATCCTGCGCCTTGACAGTCTCGGACTCCGGCAGATCACCTAATTCACCGAGCAGGATGAAGCGACCCAGCGCGCTGGCGGCAGCGGCGCGCACGCCGACCGATTCGTCTTCCTGCGCCAGATCGATCAGGCGGTACATCAGCGCGAGCGATTCGTCTTCCCACAACAGGTCAACCGCCGCTTCGCGCACGCCGGGTTCGTCGTCTTCCAGCGCGTACTGACCGAGTGTCTTGTATTCAAGCTCGAAGTTGGCTTCGCTGGCTTCGGTCAGTTCCTGAACGAGCTTGCGCCGATATTCCGGCGTCAGCCCCTTCCATACCGGCGCCAGCCGCTCGATATCGCCCGACTCTAACCCGGACAAGCCGTAATACAGGGTCGATGTGACCGTGCCGTCGTTGTCGCGCAGCGCAGCAAGCGTCGTCTCAAGATCGGGCTGCTGAATTTCACTGCTGTTTTCGTTGTGATCCATACCACTCCCTTAACGTAGGAGATCGGTGAGCGGGTTGGCGATGTCGTTGAGCATGACCACCAGCATCAGCGACAGCAGCAGCGCCAAGCCGACGAGGTGAACCATCCCCTCGCGCTCCGGCGCAATCGGTCGCCCGCGCACGATTTCGATTAACACGAACAGGATGCGCCCGCCATCCAGCGCCGGGATCGGCAGCAGATTGGTGAGTCCCAGCGCCAGGCTGATGAGCGCCATGAATTCGAGAATAATGGTCGGCTGATTACGCTCGATGCTCTCCTGCAAGAAGAGGCCGCCCGCCTGGCTGATGCCGAGCGGACTGGTCAGCCGCAGCGAATTGCTGTCTGCCGTTCCGCCGAGAATCTGACCGGGGATGCTGGCGATCATGTTCAGCACCTGGCTGATGCGGTCGACGCTGTACTGCATCGCCGCGCCCAGCGGCAGCGGGGTTAGCTCGCTCTTGCCGCCTTCCTGGAACGCGATGCCCAGCGCGTCGTTGATCGTGCCGGTGCGAATGCCGATGCCCATCGAGCCTTCGCCCTGCGGCGGGTTCGAGCGCGGCGTCAGCGTCAGGTCGAGCGTTTCACCGCCCCGCCACACCGTCAGCGTGACTTCCTGATCGAGATGGGCGGCGGTGAGCTGCTGAAGCGTTTCGAAATCCGGGACAGGCTGACCGTCGAACGCCGTGATCAGGTCATCGGACTGCAGTCCCGCGCTGGCGGCAGGCGAGCCAGCCGCCACATCGAGCACGATCGGGTGCGTCTCGTTGACGGTTTGCGCGGCGGTGAGATCGGGCGTGAACGTCACGTCCAGCGGCTGATCGTCCCGGATAACGCCGAGCGTCACCGTCTGCCCGGCATCCGCCACCAGCAGCCGCAGCAGGTCGTCGGCGTCCATAAAATTCTCGCCATTGAGCGTGGTGACCACGTCACCGCTCTGCAAGCCAGCCTCTTGAAGCGCCGAATTTGGCGCGAG
>JADLHH010000192.1 GCA_020848855.1 Anaerolineae bacterium
CCAGGGCCATACCGCGGGGAAGGATGGTGACCTTGCGCACCGGGTGCGACTCGGGAATGACCCAGCCCACCATGGCGTGACCGGCTTCGTGATAGGCGGTGGTTTCGCGCTCGTCCTCGGGAATCACCCGGCTTTTTCGCTCGGGGCCCATGCGAACCCGGTCGATAGCCTCCTCGCAGTCCTGCATATAGATTTTGTCGCGATTGCTCCGAGCCGCCAGCAAAGCGGCCTCATTGAGCAAGTTCTCCAGGTCGGCACCAGAGAATCCCGGGGTCTGACGGGCCAATAGATTCAGGTCGACATTGGCCCCCAGGGGCTTGCCGCGAGAATGCACCTTGAGGATGGCCAGTCTTCCCGCAATGTCGGGCTTGTCGACCATCACCTGACGGTCGAAGCGACCGGGACGCAGCAGCGCCGGGTCGAGCACATCGGGGCGATTGGTAGCCGCCAAAATGATCACATTCTGGTTGGGTTCAAAGCCGTCCATCTCGACCAGCAACTGGTTCAAGGTCTGCTCGCGCTCGTCGTGCCCGCCGCCGAGTCCCGCGCCGCGATGCCGACCGACGGCGTCGATTTCGTCGACGAACACAATCGCCGGCGCTTCGGCTTTGGCGCGCTCGAACAGGTCGCGGACGCGGCTCGCGCCGACGCCGACGAACATCTCGACAAATTCCGAGCCGGAGATACTGAAGAACGGCACACCCGCCTCACCAGCGACCGCCCGCGCCATCAGCGTCTTGCCCGTCCCCGGAGGACCGACCATCAACACGCCTTTCGGGATGCGCGCGCCGAGACGGATGAACTTTTCCGGCTCCTTCAGGAACTCGACGACTTCCGCCAGTTCCTGCTTGGCTTCTTCCGCGCCCGCCACGTCGGCGAAGGTCACCTGCGGGCGTTCCATGTCGCGAACGACGCGCGCGCGGCTGCGCCCGAAGCTCAGCGCCTGATCCTGCCCGGTTCGCACCGAGCGCATCATACGCCACAGCAGCCAGACGATGATCAGCGTCGGCACGACGGCGACGAGCAACTGGAACAGCAAACCGGTCGTGTTGTCGCCCTGCCGCTCGGTGAATTCCACCTGACTGAATTCATCGGACGTGACGCCGAAGGTTTGCAGGGCAGCGAACAGGTCGGTTTCGCGCTCTTTGTAATAATAGGCGGTGCTGCCGTTGCGCAGACCGACAAAGACGTCGCTGCCGCCGCGCACCTGAATTTCGGTTACGTTGCCCTGCTGAATCTGCTCGGCAAGCCGATCCAGGGAGATGGTATTTCCTTTGGGCATACTGCTGGGCTGTCCAAAAATGACGACAAACAGCAGCAGGACGACCACTCCAACAACCAGCCAGATGCGCTGGGCGTTGCGATTTGCAAAGGGAGAATTGTTGTTACTCTGCGGATCGGAAGGTTTGTTGCTCACACTAAGATCACTCCAACCAATCAAACGATGTGGGGTTCAGCACGCGTTATCGAGGAAATTGAGTGTACGTTCATCGTGCGGATTATACTACACAAGCGCATCCGTGACGATACAATTGCCCAGAGATTTCGAACGCCGCGCGAGGAATCGAGAAATTTCTATCACAACTATAATACAATGAGCGAAATTCTATTGTGTTTGAATCTTTAAACAATACAGGTCTTCAGTAATATTCTTACAGTGAAATGATAGAATAGAGCTAATTTATGGAATTCGTCGGGGTTATCATCGTGACCGAGTGTTTATACTGTGGTTACAAGAAGATCAGCGAGAATGCGAAAACTTGTCCACGCTGCGGTCTCCCGCTGACACAGCAGATTCAGACTGCCACCCGTGTGCTGAGCGACACGGATGACGAAACCGCGATCCCTCGCTGGGGGACGGCGGGCTTTAGCTCGCGCATGAATCTCGTGCTGAAAGTTCACGGCTGCGACAAAATCTACACGTTCGACGCCGCCCAAATCACCAAGCTGGCGATGGGACGGCTCGACCCGGATTCAGGCGAGGCGCCGGCTATTGACCTGCAGGACTGCAAGGGAGTCGAAAAAGGCGTCTCGCGGCGTCACGCGGCGATCATCCGGCGCGACACCGACACGCTGAGCCTGATCGACCAGGAAAGCGACAATGGGACGTTCCTCAACGGGCAGCGGTTGGTGCCCAACCAGCCGCGCATCCTGCGCGACGGCGACGAAATCCGGCTCGGACACCTCGTTATCTACGTGCGCTTCGAGAAAAGCTAATCCAGTGCTGAGTTAAAACGGTGCTCATGCAAAGGCACTCGGCAAATAACCTCGCTTTTCCACAACGATACGACCGTCAATTTGCGAGTAACTTTCCTCAGCACATGCTTGCGAAGCAAGCCCAGCACTCGGTACTCAGCACTATCTGGCGTTAGCATCTCCCTGAACCCACATGCTATCATTGAGAGTGACCCTGCCTATCCCGGACACGACGATGACGGAACGGACAAACGAGGAATGGCTTGCAGACCTGCGAGGCGCGCCGGAAGTGCAGGCGCGTGCCCTTGAAGACCTGCAGGTTCGTTTGCAGCGCGGCATTTTCTATTACCTCAGCCGGGAGCGCAGTGACCTTGCAGGATTGTCGAACCACGAACTGACGCAGATGTCGGAAGACCTGGCGCAGGATGCTACGCTGCGGGTCGTCGAAAACCTCGACAGCTTTCGCGGCGACAGTCTGTTCACGACCTGGGCGACGCGCATCGCCGTGCGGGTGGCGATCAGCGACCTGCGGCGCGCGCGCTACAAGGACTTCAGCCTGGACGCGATGACCGCCAACGGCGACCTGCTGGCGCTGAACGGCAATCCGGTTGCCAGCACCCAGCCCCCCGCGCCGGAACGCGCCGCCGAGCAGACCGAGATACTGACGCGGATTCAGCAGGCGCTCGACGACGTGCTGACCGACCGGCAGCAGCAGGCGCTGATCGCGGTGGCGGTGCGCGGCGTGCCGCTGGAAGTCGTCGCCGACCAGATGAACACCAACCGCAACGCCCTCTACAAGCTGCTGCACGACGCCCGGCGCAAGCTGAAGACCCACCTCGAATCGCAGGGCTTGTCGATGGACTACGTGCTGAATCTGTTTCAGGATCAGTAGGGAAATCGAAAATGAAATGGGGCGCACGGTTGTGCGCCCCTACAACGTTTGGTGAAGCGAATGCTTAGTCGCCGCCGCTGGCGTGCGCGACGGCTTCTTCCATCTCGTGCGTTTCCTTGTCTTCCTGCTTGCTGCGGCGAATTGCCCACAGGATGACGCCCAGCAGCACGACCATCACGATGGTGATCGCCGTGCGCGTGCCCTGGTCGGTCTGCGGCGCGGCTGCCGTGACGATCAGCGGCGCGGCGAGCAGCGAAATCAGGTTGACGACCTTGATCATCGGATTGAGCGCGGGACCCGCCGTGTCCTTGAAGGGATCGCCGACGGTATCGCCCACGACCGACGCCTTGTGCGGCTCGGAGTGCTTGCCGCCGTAGTTGCCGTCCTCGATGTACTTTTTGGCGTTATCCCATGCGCCGCCGGCGTTCGCCATGAACACCGCCATCAACTGCCCGGTGAGGATGATGCCCGCCAGGAAGCCGCCGAGCGCCGGAGCGCCCAGCAGGAAGCCAACGACGATCGGGGTGAGCACGGCGATGACGCCGATGGGCAGCAGCTCGCGCTGCGCCGCCTGCGTCGAAACGCTCACGCACTCGGCATAGTCGGGCGTCTTGGTGCCTTCGAGGATGCCGGGGATGCGGAACTGACGGCGCACCACGCCGATCATCTTGAAGGCGGCGCGGTTGACCGAGCGGATCAGCAGGCTGCTGAACAGGAAGATCAGCGCACCGCCGATCAGGAAGCCGATGAAGACGATTGGCTCGGCGATGTTGATGCCCGTGCCGAACAGCGTATCCTGCAGCGGCACGCCCAGACCCAACTGGACGACGCGCGTGTCGGTCAGGAATGAGCCGAACAGCGCGACTGCCGCGATCACCGCGGAGCCGATGGCGATACCTTTGGTGATCGCCTTGGTGGTGTTGCCGACCGCGTCGAGCGAGTTGAGCGTCTCAGCAGCGACACCTTCGCTTTCGCCCGCCAGTTCCGCCACGCCCTGCGCGTTGTCGGAGATGGGACCGAAGGCGTCCATCGAAACGTTGTTGCCGGTCAGCGTCAGCATACCGATACCGGTCATAGCGACGCCGTACAGCACCGCCGTGAAGTTATCGACGATCTGGACGCCGTTGCCGTCGGTGATCGGGAACAACATGAAAATGATCACGCTGGCGAGAATGCTGCCCGCGATGACAATGATCGCCCAGACCGAGCTTTCCATCCCGTTCGCCAGACCGCTGAGGATGGTCGTGGCGGGACCCGTCTGGGTGTTGCGGGCGATCTCCTGAACGGGCGCGTGTCCGGTGTCGGTGAAGTAGGCAGTCACGCGGTCGATGACGATGGCGAGTATGATGCCGGCGACGACTGCCGCGAACGGCTGCCAGATCACCCCACCACTGTTGATGTTCTCATCGTGCATGTAGATGAGCGTCATCAGACCGAACAGCGTGATGCTGATCACGGCGGCGCTGTAGAAGCCGCGCGTGATAGCGTGCAGCGCGTCCTTGCCGGACGACGACTTGACCAGATAGGTGCTGATGATCGAACTGAGCACGCCGATGCCACGCACGACCAGCGGGAAGACAATCCACACCGGGCTGCGCGTGACCGTCGCCAGCGCCAGACCGAGGATCAAGCCGGAGACGATGGTGACTTCGTAGCTCTCGAAGATGTCCGCCGCCATACCGGCGCAGTCGCCGACGTTGTCGCCCACGAGGTCGGCGATCACGGCAGCGTTACGCGGGTCGTCTTCGGGCAGACCGGCTTCGACCTTACCCACGAGGTCAGCGCCCACGTCCGCCGCTTTGGTGTAGATGCCGCCGCCCACGCGCATGAACAGCGCCAGCAGCGTGCCGCCGAAGCCGAAGCCCAGCAGCGCATCCGGCGAGGCGATGCCGAAGACGATGAAGATCATCGTTCCGCCGAACAGACCAAGACCGTCAGTCAGCATACCGGTGATCGTGCCGGAGCGGTAGGCAATACGCAGCGCGTCGGCATAGCCACGCTTCGGATCGACCGCCGCCGCCGCGACGCGGACGTTGCCCTGGACAGCCATGTTCATGCCGACGAAACCAACCATCGCCGAGAAGACTGCGCCGAGCAGGAACGCCCCGGCGCGACCGAGCGCGATGTTGGTACGGGCGCTTTCGCATTGCGAAACGCCTTCGGTGACAATCGCGGCTTCTTCAGCGTAGACGACGGCGTTTTCCTGCTGCAGCGCCAGTTCGCTCGCGGTCAAATTCGGGTTCGCGCTGGCGATTGACGTGCGAATGGCATCGGCGTTAATGGTCGCCCGCGCCTGCTCCGCGACTTCGGGGCAGAAGTGTTCGATAGCATACGGCGTTGGGTTGACCACATAAACGCTGAAGAACAGGACCACGACGAGGATGGCAATGAGAATGGCAATGATGCGGAACTGCGAACTGAGGTAGGCATTTGCGCCGGTGCGGATGTACCCCCACACCTCCTGCATCTTCGCAGAACCCTTGCTTTCGCTCAGGATTTGCCGCACGAGGAACCCGGCATACAGGATGCCGGCTACTGCAATTGCCAACACGAGGTAGATGAGGGTGTTTTCTAGTGAACTCAGTGGACGCATTAACTTATATCCTTTGGAGATATGAAAGGACTGAAATCACAACGACAACGATTATACCGTTTCATGCCATCTGGGGCGATCCAAGTTGGGATTAATGGGCTGAAATATTACGTTACACATCCGGCAGGATGTACAAGGTGACAAGCGAACGACAAGCATCCTGCGGCGTCGAAGTGACCTAAAATTCGGCAAATAGATGGCGCGCAGGTGGCAAAAGCTGACGGTGCTGCCGCCCCAAAAACCGCTGCCGAAATATCCCGCCAGGCGCGGGTAAGATCATCCGGGACGTGCGCGTCCATGTATTAGCATAAGATTAGGTATGATTGTGGACGACAATCTGCACAAACTGATTAACTGTATTTTTGACATCCACCCGGACGGCAACCTCGACTGCGAGGAGTGCTGCAAGCAGTTCAACTGTCTGGTTGAGCTGGTTGCGACCGGGGCGCAGGTCAGCCAACTGCTTCCGGCGGTGGAAGCGCATCTGTCGTGTTGTCCCGATTGTCGGGAAGAGTTCCAGGCGCTTCTATCGATCGTCATTGCTGACAATCAAGGTTTGCTGATGCAACAAGGAAAAGAAGCTGAATGAAACGAGTACGCGTAGTCGTCATCGGGTCGGGTCCCGCGGGGCTGACCGCCGCACTGTACACCGCCCGCGCCCAGTTAAGCACCGTCGTCGTGACCGGCAGCCAGCTTGGCGGGCAGATTGCAACAACCCATGATGTGGATAACGTCCCCGGCTTCCCGGACGGGATCACCGGACCGGAACTCGCCGGGCGGATGCAGCAGCAGGCGGAACGCTTCGGCGCGGAATTCGAATATGACCTCGTAACCGAGGTTGATTTCACCAAAAGCACGCCGTTCTACGTCAAGACGCAGAACAGCGAATACCTCGCCGACGCGGTGATCGTCACCATCGGCGCC
>JADLHH010000193.1 GCA_020848855.1 Anaerolineae bacterium
AGCCGCCGTTCAAGCCCGCGCGCGAAGAAGATTTGCTCTCGTCGGTGCTGTCCGAGCATATCGGCGCTCAGGAATACCCCGGCGATTCGGTTCCGTCGCCCAACTGGCCCGGTCTCGCACCGGGGAAGCTCGGTCCGGCGAACGCGCTGTCACCACTGTATATAGGCGACGTGAGCAAGTTGTACGCGATCAACCCCAAGCCGCCGGTGCTGTGGGTGCGCGGCAGCGACGACCAGATCGTCAGCGATAACTCGCTGTTCGACATGGGCACGCTCGGCTCACTGGGCGCGGTTCCCGGCTGGCCCGGCGCGGACGTATTCCCGCCGCAGCCGATGGTGGGGCAGACGCGCGCCGTGCTGGAGCAGTATCGGCAGGCGGGTGGGCGCTACAGCGAAGTGGTGATCGCCGAGGCGGGTCATACGCCGTTCATCGAGAAGCCGGAGGAGTTCAACCGGGCATTTCACGCGCATATCCGCTAGAGCGGCGGTGCGAACAGGGCGCGCAAACGAAAACGTGTCGGGGACTGGTCAAAACAACCATTCCTTTTGCGTTTGAAGCTATGTCACAATTGCCACATACAATGAGCAAAAACGATTGTTATGGCAAACACCTTATTCGATGGCGGCTTTGATCAACTCGATCACGCGATTTTGCAGGAACTCCAGATGAACGGTCGCGTGAGCGTGGCTGACCTTGCTCGCAAGATTCACCTATCGCCGCCCGCCGTGTACCAGCGCATCAAGCGCCTGGAGCGGGCAGGGGTGATCAAGCAGTACGTTGCGCTGGTTGACCGCGAGGCTGCCGGCTACGACTTGCTGTGCTTCATCCGCGTCAGCATCCAGCCGCACACCAAAGAGTGCATGTCCCTGTTCCAGTTGGCAATTGCAGAACACCCCGCCGTGCTCGAATGCTATCACACGGCGGGCAGCTACGATGTGCTGATGAAGGTGGTGGCGCGCAACCAGAAGGCGCTGGAACGCTTCATCAATGATGACCTGATGACGATTGCCGGGATCGAAAAGATTGAAACCAGCATCGTGCTGACCGAGATGAAAGATTCGACGGCGCTGAAACTGAAGTAAAGAAGTGCTGAGTGATGAGTGCCGAGTGCCGAGTGCTGAGGAAAAGCAATGCCTGTAGGCTGTAGATCGGCTAGGCATGGAGTGATTGTTTACTCAGCACTCAGTACCCAGCACTCGGCACTATATGAAACTGATTTGTGAGAAGCGGGACGAACGATATGTACGTCGGTGATTATCTGGGGCGCAGAGCGCTTTATTCGCCCGACCAACTGGCAGTGGTGGACGCCGGCAAGACGCCGCACCGCAGCTTCACCTACAGCGAACTGAACAACCGCGCCAACCGGCTGGCGGACTGGCTTCAGGACGGCGCGGGGATCGTCAAGGGCGACCGGGTGGCGGTGCTGGCGTATGACGGCGTCGAATACCTGGATACGTTCTTCGCCTGCGGCAAGCTCGGCGCGATCTTGACCGGACTGAACTGGCGGCTCCACTGGCGCGAACTGCTCAGCCTGATCGAACAGGTGACGCCGAAAGTCCTGATCTACTCCAGCGACTTCGCCGAAGCGGTACAGAAGATCGCCGGGGAGACGCAGATTGTTAAGCACTACGTCCACATCGAGGGCGGCGGCATCCCGAACAGCCGATCTTACGAAAAGACGCTGAGCGATTCGGTGCTGCGCCCGGTGCAGACCGACGATCTCAGCGAAGAAGACACCGCCTGCCTGATCTTCACAGGCGGTACATCCGGCTTGCCGAAAGCTGCGAAGATCAGCCACCGCATGATCGCCTGGAACACGCTCAACACGATTATCCACGACCTGCAGCACGGCGACGTGACGGTTAACACCTTCCCGCTGTTCCACACCGGCGGGCTGCTGGTGTATACCACGCCGCTGCTGATTCTGGGCGGGATGGTGGTGCTCACGCGCCGCTTCGACGCCGAGCAGGTGCTGAATCTACTGGAAGAATACGCGGCAACGGTCTACGCTGGCGTGCCGACGATGTACCAGATGATGACCGCCGCGCCCAACTGGGAACGCGCCGACCTGAGCAACCTGCGCTTCTGCACCAGCGGCGGCGCGCCGCTGCCGGTCAGCCTGGTGGAGAAGTTTCGCGTCGAGAAGGGCGTGCAGTTTAAGCAGGGCTTCGGCATGTCGGAGTTTGGTCCCGGCGTGTTCGCGCTGGCGCAGGAGGATGCTATCCGTAAAGCGGGGAGCATCGGCAGACCGAATTTTTTCGTGGATGCGCGCATCGTGGACGAGGACAATGCACCGGTCGCGCCGGGGACGGTTGGCGAGCTGGTACTGCGCGGTCCGTCGATGTGTTCCGGCTATTTCAACGACGCGGAAGCGAGCGCGAACGTCGTTGACGAGGGAGGCTGGTTCCACACCGGCGACCTCGCCGTGATGGACGAGCAGATGTATTTCAGGATCGTGGATCGCAAGAAGGATATGTTCATCAGCGGCGGGGAAAACATTTACCCGAACGAGATCGAGCAGGTGTTGTACACCCACCCGGCGGTCGAAATGTGCGCGGTGGTCGGCGTGGCGGACGCGCGCTGGGGTGAAGTTGGCAAGGCGTTCGTGGTGCTCAAGAGCGGCGCGGCGGCAACCGAAGATGAGCTGATCGCGCACATGCAGCACTTTCTCGCCGGGTATAAAGTGCCCCGCTCGGTCGAGTGTCGGGACAGCCTGCCGACTTCGGCGGCGGGCAAAATTCTCAAGCGCGTGCTGGTGGGCGAGAAAGAACACGAAGCATGACCTGGAACATTGGCGAAACAGCGAGCCGCATCAGGACGATCAGCGACGACGACGTGCGCGCCTTCGCGCAGATCAGCGGCGACACCAATTCGATCCATCTGGACGACACCTACGCGGCGTCCACCCCATTCGGGCGGCGCATCGTTCATGGGATGCTGACCGCCAGCCTGATTTCGGCGGTGATCGGCAACGATCTGCCGGGGATCGGGACGATCTATCTTGGGCAGGATTTGAAATTCAAAGCCCCGGTGTTCATCGGCGATACGGTGACGGCGACCGTCGAAATCGTGAAATACCGTGAAGACAAACGGATCACGACGCTGCGCACCACCTGCACCAAAGCCGATGGCACGCTGGTTATCGAGGGAGAGGCGGTCGTGATTGCCCCACAGCGGCAGTGACGGTCTTTTCGGGAAAAGCGAAGGTTCATTATGGAGGAAATGATGCGAAAGGTTCTTGCAGGATTGCTTCTGGTATCACTGCTGGTGGCGTCGCTGGCGGGTAGTGTCGCGGCGCAGGATGGCGAGCCATTGGTGATCGGCTTAATGACCGATCAATCCGGTCCGTTGACGATTTACGGTATCGAGCAGGAAAACGGCTTCAAGCTGGGGCTGCTGTATGCGGCTGGTATCGACCCTGCCGACTATAACAACAACATTGACGATGCGCTGGCGGCGGTGACAATCGGCGGACGCCCGGTGGAAGTGGTCGTGCGCGACAACGCCAGCAACCCCGATACGGCGGCGAGCCAGGCGCGTGAGCTGGTCGAGCAGCAGGGCGCGGAGATTCTGGTCGGCTCGCCGAGTTCGGGCGTGATGACTGGTGTACAGCAGGTGGCGCTCGACTCCGACGTGATCGTGTTCGCAGACCCGGCGGCTTCGCCCAACATTACTTGCGCGAACTTCAACGTCAACACGTTCCGCGTCTGCCGCAATACGTTCCAGGACTTCCTGGCGTTCGGTCCCTATGCTGCGGGAGCCGGCATCTCGTCGGGCGTCATTCTGGCAATTGACAACGACTTCGGTCGGGCGTCGGCGGGCGCGGCGCAGGCATCGC
>JADLHH010000194.1 GCA_020848855.1 Anaerolineae bacterium
GCGATCAAAAGTCGCTCGCATTTGTCCATTGTGACTAAACTCAATGGACAAATATTGGACACCATGCTATACTGAGTTAAACCTATTGATATGATTAATCTGATGATTTCATCCCGGATTACTATCAATGCCTGAGATTGAAATTGACCTTGAGTCCGACCTGCTCGACTATATCATCCGGGCGGGATTCGCTCCCGGCGACCGGCTCCCTACCATCAGCGAACTGCAGACGGATGAGCATCTGGGCGTCAGCATCAGCAAGGTGCGTGAGCAGCTTGAGGTCGCGCGGGCGCTCGGTCTGGTCGAAGTCAAATCCAAGACCGGCATGAAGATGCGGTCGTACAGCTTCACCCCGGCGGTTCGGCTCAGCCTGTTTTTCGCGCTGGCGCAGGATCAGCGCAACTTCGAATTGTTCGGCGAAGTGCGCAACCACATGGAAGTCGCCTTCTGGAATGAAGCCTGTGCCCGCTTACTGGAAGAAGACAAGCGCCTGATGCGCGACTGTCTGGACAAAGCGCACGCCAAGCTCAACGGCAAGCCAGTGCGCATCCCCAACGAAGAGCATCGCACCTTTCACCTCACCGTCTTCAGGCGGTTGGACAACCCCTTCGTGATGGGCATCCTCGAAGCCTACTGGGACGCCTACAACGCCGTTGAACTCAACCGCTATTCTGATTACAGCTACCTGCAGCAGGTCTGGACGTACCACGAGCGCATCTTCGAAGCGATCTGTAACGGCGACTTCGACCATGCCAGGGCGCTGTTCATTGAGCATACCAACCTTATCCGCTTCCAGCCCTGGATGCAGCGCATCCACGCGGGACCCGATCCGGGGGATGGAGATGAGTAAAGGAGTTCATTCGTCGCAAGCGCACCATTTTTCCTGCTCCGCAATGACCCGCAAAGTCAAAAGTCATAGGAAGTGAAGTATGGCAATCGACATTCAACCTGAAGTACGAACGAGCGGCTATAAAGCTGGGATTAACGACTTTGCGCTGATGGTGGCGACCAAGAACGGGTCGGGCAGCCAGACCTCAAACCTGGTCTTGATCCGCTCGCTGTTCCATATGGGCATCCCTGTCAGCGGCAAGAACCTGTTTCCATCCAACATCAAGGGCTTGCCGACGTGGTACACGATCCGCGCCAGCAAGGACGGTTACACCGCGCGACGCGCCACCACGGAAGTCGCAGTCGCCTTCAATCAGGACACGATCACCGAAGACATCCTCAACGTGCCTTCCGGCGGCGTGCTGATCACCAATCAGGACCTGAAGTATGCCGTCAACCGCGACGACATCACGGTTTACGAGCTGCCCGTCAAGAATATCATGTCCCAGGCGGAGTTCCCTAAAGACTTTGCCGACCGCATCGCCAACATGACCTACGTCGGCGCGTGCTGCTATCTGTTCGACATCCCGCTCGACATCGCCTATGCCGCCCTGCTCGACCAGTTCAACGGCAAGGAAAAGCCGGCGAAGATGAACCATCAGGTTATCGAGCTGGCGTACCACTGGTCGGAAGAAAACCTGACCAAGAGCGCCCCGTACCGCTTCGAGCCAATGGACAAGACCAAAGGCATGATCCTGATCGAAGGCAACGACGCCGCCGCCCTCGGCGCGCTGTTCGGCGGTGTGACCGTCGTCGCCTGGTATCCGATCACGCCTTCGACCAGCCTCGTCGACAACGTCATGGGGCATATGTCGATGCGTAAAGACCCGGAGACCGGCAAGAGCACCGTCGCCGTCGTTCAGGCGGAAGACGAACTCGCCGCCGCCGGCATGATCGTCGGCGCAGGCTGGGCGGGCGCGCGCGCCATGACCTCGACCAGCGGTCCCGGCATCAGCCTGATGGCGGAATTCGTCGGTCTCGCCTACTTTGCCGAAATCCCGTGCGTTATCTGGGATATCACCCGCACCGGTCCCAGCACCGGCTTGCCCACCCGCACCAGCCAGGGCGACCTGCTTTCGCTGTACTTCCTCAGCCACGGCGACACCCGCCACGTCGTCCTGCTGCCGTCGAGCGCTTCAGAAGCCTTCGAGTGCGGCTGGCGCGCCTTCGACCTCGCCGAGCAGTTGCAGACGCCCGTGTTTGTCATGAGCGACCTCGACCTCGGCATGAACCTGTGGCTGAGCGAGCCGTTCACCTATCCCGACCAGCCAATCAATCGCGGCAAGCGCCTCGACAAAGTCGAGCTTGAGGAATTCTTCGCCGAAAAGGGCGAATGGTTCCGCTTCCGCGACTACGACGGCGATGGCATCCCCTATCGCACCGTCCCCGGCACCGACCACCCGCGCGCGGCGTTCTTCACGCGCGGCACCGGGCACAATGACATGGGCATCTACAGCGAGCGCAGCGACGACTGGGTGCAGAATTTGGAGCGCCTGCACCGCAAGTTCGACACCGCCCGCGACATCGTGCCCGCGCCGGTCATCGACTACGATCCAACCAAGTCCATCGGCTTGATTTCGTATGGCTCGAACGACCCGGCGCTGCAGGAAGCCCGCGACCGCATGGCTGCCGACGGCATCGAGACCAACTACATGCGCCTGCGCGCCCTGCCGATCAATCAGGACGTGATCGACTTCGTCAGGAAACACGATCGAGTCTATGTAGTCGAGAACAACTTCGACGGGCAGTTGTGGCAAATCCTGCGCATCGAAATCCCCGGCGATACCTCGCACATGCTTTCGCTGCCGCTCGGCGACACGCTGCCGATGACCGCCCGCTGGGTTCACACCCGCATTTTTGAACACGAGAATAGGTAGGAATGACCGCCATGACTCAAACGACACCACTCAAGCGCGAAGATTATCGGGGCAATAAGAGCACGCTCTGCCCCGGCTGCGGTCACGACTCGATCTCCAACCAGATTATCAGCGTCGCTTACGAACTCGGTCTGCCGATGTGGAAAGTGGCGAAGTTCAGCGGCATCGGCTGCTCCAGCAAGACGCCCGCCTACTTCCTGCGCGGCTCGCACGGCTTCAACTCGGTGCATGGGCGTATGCCTTCGGTTGCGACCGGCGCGCTGCTGGCGAACCACGACCTGATCGCCATCGGCGTCAGCGGCGACGGCGATACCGGCAGCATCGGCTTCGGGCAGTTCAAGCACGCCGTCCGCCGCAATGCGCCGATGGTCTACATCATCGAGAACAACGGCGTCTACGGCTTGACCAAGGGGCAGTTTTCCGCCACCGCCGACGAAGGACAGTTCCTCAAGTATTACGGCAAGAACGAACTGCCGCCCATCGACCTGTGCCTCGAAGCGCTGATCGGCGGCGCGACCTTCGTCGCCCGCAGCTTCTCCGGCGACGCTTCACAGGTGCGTACCCTGCTGAAAGCGGCGATTGCCCACAAGGGTATGGCGGTGCTGGATATCGTCAGCCCGTGCGTGACCTTCAACAACTCGCCCGAATCGACCAAGAGCTATCCTTACGGTCAGGAACACGAAATCCAGCTCCACGAAATCGAGCTGCTCGCCGGCAATTATGTGCCGGAGCGCGAAGAAATCACCGTCGAGCCATACGACGAAGGTCAAATCATCGATGTGCAGATGCACGACGGCACCTACATCCGCCTGAAGAAGCTCGAAAAGGGGCACGACCCGCGCAACCGCATGGAAGCCATCAAGGGGCTGCAGGATGCCGAGCACGAACAATTGCTGCTGACCGGGCTGATCTACTACGAAGAGCCGCGCCCGACGCTCCCCGAATCGCTCAACCTGACAGCAGCGCCGCTGGCACAGCTCAAGGGTGATGCGCTGCGTCCGTCGCAGCAGGCGCTCGACGACCTGATGAAGCAGTATATGTAACAATTTGAACCGCCAGGAACGCCAGGATGATCGATCTTGGCGTTCTTGGCGTCTTGGCGGTTAACAGATTTCCCCACCCCACACCCAAACACCCTCAAATCTGGTGGTTGCGCCACATTGGCATTTCAGCAAACAATAGAGTGTTGTGCGTATCCCCAATGGAGAGGCTTTCTGATGCCTGATTTCTATCGCCTGGACGTGGACGCCAGCCTGGCGGAGTTGAACGTCGACGCCAAAAACGGCTTATCGCCGGAAGAAGTCGAAAAACGGGTCGGCGAACACGGCGCGAACGCGCTCCCTCGCGGCGAGGCAGTGAATCTGCTCGAACTGGTCATCGGTCAGTTCAAAAACATCCTCGTCATCATCCTGATCATCGCCGCCGTCATCTCGCTCATCCTCGGCGACGTGAAAGACGTGGTCGTCATCCTCGCCATCGTCATCGCCAACGCCGCTCTGGGTACGTATCAGGAATATCAGGCGGAGCAGGCGCTCGAAGCCCTCAGTTCGATGCAGGTTCCGCAGGTGCGCGTCCGGCGCGGCGGCACGGTGCATCAGATCAGCGCCGAAAAGCTCGTCCCCGGTGATATCGTGCTGCTCAACGAGGGCGACCGCGTCCCCGCCGATGGTCGGTTGATCCTCAGCGCCAATCTGCAAATCGAGGAAGCCGCCCTCACCGGCGAATCGCAGGCGGTCTTCAAGAACATCCAGACGATTGACGGCGAGAACGTCCCGCTGGGCGACCGCCACAACGTCGTCTACATGGGCACGTCCGTCACCTACGGGCGCGGCGAGATGGTCGTCACCGGCACCGGCTTGAAAACCGAGCTTGGCAAGATTGCCAGCATGTTGATGGGCGTCGAAGAAGGGCGCACCCCGCTCCAGAAACGCCTCGACCACCTGAGCGTGCTGCTCGTGCGCGGCGCGGTCGCGGTCGTGATCATCGTGTTCATCACCGGCGTGCTGCGCGGCATCCCGGTCGAAGAAATGCTGCTCACCGCCATCAGCCTCGCCGTCGCCGCCGTGCCGGAAGGCTTGCCCGCCGTCATCACCATCAGCCTGTCGCTCGGCGCGTCGCGCATGGTGCGCCGTCACGCGCTCATCCGCCGCCTGCCCGCCGTCGAGACGCTCGGCTCGGTCACCACCATCTGCTCGGACAAAACCGGCACACTCACCCGCAACGAGATGACCGCGACCCTGTTCGCTCTGCCCGGTCACGACGACGTGGAGATCACCGGCGTCGGCTACGCGCCCGAAGGCGAATTTGTTGAGCGCACCGACAACCGTACCGAGCGCAAGCTCGACCCGCGCGAAGACCAGACCGTCGGGCGCTTCCTTAAGGCGATGGCGCTGGCGACCGACGCCTATCTGGAGCAAGAGGATAACGGCGAGTTCGAGGTCGTGGGTGATACCACCGAAGGCGCGCTGCTGGTCGCCGCTCAGAAGGTCGGCTGGACGCGCGAAGAACTCGAACAGGAGCTGCCGCGCGTCGCCGAGCTGCCCTTCAGCAGCGAGCGCAAAGCCATGACGACCATCCACGCCGTCAAAAATAACGACACCCGCGCCCTGTTCTGCGACTGCGACTTCATCTCGATCACCAAAGGCGCGCCCGACCGCCTGCTCGAATGGGCGGCGCAGGAACACATGCCCGCAGGTGCGCAGCCGCTCACCCCTGCCCGCCGCGAAACCTGGCAGCAGGAGATTGACGAGCTGGCGAAGAAAGGGCTGCGCGTGCTCGGCGTCGCCTATCGCCCGCTGGAAGCCGTGCCCGCTGAAGTCACCCCCGAAGTCGAGCGCGACCTCGTCCTGCTTGGCTTGATCGGCATCCTCGACCCGGCGCGTCCCGAAGCCAGGGAAGCCGTCAAAACGGCGCGCAGCGCCGGCATCCGCCCAATCATGATCACCGGCGACCACGCGCTGACGGCGCAGGCAATCGCCGCCGACCTCGGCATCCTCGAACCCGGCGGCAAAGCGGTCGTCGGCGCGGAACTCGAAAAAATGTCCGATGCCGACCTGAGCCAGACGCTCAAAACGCACAGCGCCTACGCCCGCGTCTCGCCGGAACATAAGCTGCGGCTGGTCAAGGCGCTGCAGGCGCAGGGCGAAGTCGTCGCCATGACCGGCGACGGCGTCAACGACGCGCCCGCGCTCAAGCAGGCGAATATCGGCGTGGCGATGGGTATCACCGGCACCGAAGTCAGCAGGGGCGCCGCCGACATGGTGCTGACCGACGACAATTTCGCGTCGATTGTCGCCGCCGTCGAAGAAGGACGCACGATCTACGACAACATCCGTAAGTTCGTGCTGTTCCTGCTCAGTTCCAACATCGGTGAGATTCTGGTGATGTTCGTCGGCATCCTCATTGGGCTGCCCGTGCCGCTGCTGGCGATCCAGATTCTGTGGGTCAACCTCGTCACCGACGGCTTGCCCGCCATCGCCCTCGGCTTCGACCCCGCCGAGCCGGGTGTGATGAAGCGCCCGCCCCGCCCGGTGGACGAAAGCATTTTCGCGCACGGCGTCGGTCGCAAGATCATCATCCGCTCGGTGCTGCTGGCGGCGCTGACGCTCGGCGCGTTCATCTACGGGCACAGCGCGCACGGTCTCGACCCGTTCAGCCCGACTCTCGGCATCGAAAAACTGTCGCAGGTACAGGTCGCCGAAGTGGTTGGATACGCCCCGGTCGAATGGAACGATCTCAACGAAAGTGAACGTCTGGCGCTGCTCGAAGCAGGTGGCGAATCCGAAGCCGGGCAGAGCGACCTCGTCGCCGCCGCCGACCGCATCCCGCGCACGATTGCCTTTACCGTGCTGGCGCTGGGGCAAATCTTCCACGTCCTGTCGATCCACGCCGGCGATCAGCGTTCGTTCTTCCGCGTCTGGTTCAGCCAGAACCGCTTCATGCTCTGGGCGACGCTCTCGACACTGGCGCTCCAACTGGCGGTGATCTACATCCCGTTTCTGCAGTTCACCTTCGAGACTTACCCCATCCGCCTGCCCGAGCTGCTCGGCTCGGTGGCAATCGCCTCGCTGATGCTGTTCGGCTCGGAAATCGAGAAGTCGATCTTCAACCGCCGCGACGTCCAGGCAGCGTGATTCTCCATAATCCAACACGCCGTAGGGGCGCAGCTAGGCAACCGCAGGTTGCACCTGCGCCCCTCATCTTTCCCAAAACGAATCATCTCTGAGAGAAAACCCCGTATCGCGGTCCAGGCGGCACTCCCTGAAAATCGAAGCAGCAGCACGCGACCGGAAAGGAAGGTCTTGAGCGCACACGTCCGCATCGCCCCCTCAATTCTCGCCGCCGACTTCGCCCGCCTGGGCGAGCAGATCGCCGATGCCGAAGCCGCCGGCGCGAAACTGATTCACTTCGACGTTATGGACGGGCGTTTCGTCCCCAATATCACGATGGGTCCGGTCGTCCTCGAAGCCGTGCGCCGCACGACCTCGCTGCCGGTGGATGCCCACCTGATGATCGTCGAGCCGGATCACCTGCTGGAAGCCTTCGCCAAAGCCGGCGCGACCCGCATCGACGTGCATTGGGAAACCTGCCCCAACCTGAACCGCACCATTCAGGCGATCAAAGCGCTCGGCTGCGAAGCGGGCTTGGCGATCAACCCGCATACCCCGGCGCTGGTCCTGAGCGACATCATCGAATTGGTCGATGCCGTACTGGTGATGACGGTCAATCCCGGCTTCGGGGGGCAGGAATTTCTGCCCGAAACGCTGCCCAAAATTCGGGCGCTGCGCCAGATGCGCCCCGACCTCGATATCGGCGTCGACGGCGGCATCAACCCGGAGACCATCGCCGAAGTAGTCGATGCGGGCGCGACGACCATCGTCGTCGGCAGCGCCGTCTTCAGCCACAGGCACAGCGTCCGGCAGGGTATCGCGGCGCTCGAACAGGTGTTATCAAAAGAAAAGCCGGTCTAAGCCGGCGTTTCCATGCAGATGGTGAATTTGGAGACTAGACTTTTGCGAGCGTCTTTATACATTTCGCGCACAGGTGCTTGCGCACGAATTTCCCGTTTTCCATCATGTGGACGGGCTGAATGTTCGGCTTGAACTGCCGCCGCGAGTGTCGCATCGAGAAGCTGCGAGTGTTGCCAAACATGGGCTTCTTCCCGCAATGTTCACATACTGCCATTAGCTTGCCTCTGAAGACCACAGCCGGTACGAATAACAGGCGATGCTACCATAAAGCAGGCGGCGAAACAAGGGTGACCGTAACCACAGTCCTGAGTGCTGAGTACCGGGTACTGAGTAAAGAATCTGCTGTATACATGTTCCGCGTTACATCGGTTTTTTCTCAGCACTCAGCACTCAGTACTTAGCACTGAAAAATTGGCGCTTCATTGCGGAGACAAACAATGATTACGAGACAGGCGTTTCGGGCGAATGACAACAGCAAGGTCGACGGACACCTGATCAAGCAGTTGATGGGTTCGGGGCTGGCGTGGCTGGAGATCAACAAGGATCGCGTCAACCAGCTCAACGTGTTCCCCGTCCCGGACGGCGACACCGGCACGAATATGTGGCTGACCATGCGCCACGCCTACAACGAGATCGCCCATATTGAGGAGCCGCACGTCGGCAGGCTGAGCAGCGCCATCGCTGAAGGCGCGCTGCGTGGCGCGCGCGGCAACTCCGGCGTCATCCTGTCGCAGTTGTGGGCGGGCGTCGCCGAAGCGCTCGACGGGCAGGAGACGCTCAATGCCGAGCTGCTCGCCCAGGCAAGCCGCGCCGGGGTCGAAAAAGCCTATCAAGCCGTCGAAAAGCCGGTCGAAGGCACGATCCTGACCGTCTCGCGCGACATGATGGAAGCCATCGACGCCCGTTACCAGACGACCCCCGACCTGATCTCCCTGCTCCGCCGGATGCTGAGCGCCGGGCGCATCTCGCTGCGCCGCACTCCCGAACTGCTGCCCGTCCTCAAGAAAGCCGGTGTGGTCGATTCTGGCGGTCAGGGTCTCATTTTCATTTTCGAGGGGATGCTGCGTTCGTTGTGCGGGCGCGATGTGATCGAAGAAGCCGCCAAACACGCCTACAGCGTCCCACAGACCACCTGGCAGGACGCTCTGGAGCCGGAAGACGCCGCCGGCTACGGCTATGACGTGCAGTTTCTCATGCGCGGCGACAACCTCAGCGTCGAACGTGTGCGCCACGCCCTCGCCGAAATGGGCGGCTGGTCAACGCTCGTCGTCGGCGACCCGCGCCTGATCAAAGTCCACGTTCACCTGCACGACCCCGGCAAGGCGCTCACCTACGCCATCGGCACGGGCGCGAGCATCGACGACGTGGTGGTCGAGAACATGCAGGAGCAGTACGAGCATTACGTGCAGGAGCGCACCCACCGCGAATTGAGCGTCCGCACCGATATCGAGGGCGCGGCGGTAATCACCGTCGCCAGCGGCGCGGGGCTGCGTGCCGTCTTCGAGCAGTTCGGCGCGGCGTACGTCATCGAAGGCGGGCAGACCATGAACCCCAGCACCGGCGACTTCATGGAAGCCATCGACGCGCTGCCCAACGCCGAAATCATCCTGCTGCCCAACAACAAGAATATCCTGCTGGCGGCGCAGCAAGCCGCCTCCACCGTCCCCGGCAGGCACGTCGCCGTCATCCCCAGTACCACCATTCCGCAGGGTATCGCCGCGCTGTTCGAATACGGCAATTTCGACTCGAACGCATCATTTGATGAGATCGTCGACGCCATGACCGGCAGCCTGTCGAGCGTCGTCACCTGCGAGATCACCACTGCCACCCGCAGCGTTGATCTCGGTGACGTGAGCGTGCGCGAAGATCAGTTGATCGGCTTGCTCAATGACGTGCTGGTCGCTGCCGGCGACGATATGGCGACGCTCGCCCGCGAGCTGCTCGAAAAAGCAGATGCGGACAATTACGAGCGAATTACGCTATACTACGGGGGCGAATCCGACGAGGTGCAGGCACAGGCGCTGGCGCAGCGGCTCTCTGAGCGTTTCACAGAGCAGGAATTGGAAGTCGTCAACGGCGGGCAGGCGCTCTATCCGTACATCATCAGTGTCGAATGAACCTACATATCGTCACCGACAGCAGCGCGCATGGGCATATCCCCGCCGGTGTCACCGTCGTTCCGCATACGATCACGGTGCAGGGGAAAGCCTATCGCGAAGGCATCGACCTCAGCGCGGAAGACGCGCTGCGCATGTTCAGTCACCAGCCCTACGCGCCGATGATCCATGTGCCGACGCAGGCGGACTATCTCGCTGTCTACGACCGGCTGGCGACCGAACATGACGCTATTCTCTCGATCCACGCCTCCCGTGATATCCTGACAAGCTGGCAGAACGCCCGCGCGGCGGCGCAGCAGGTCGAAGGACGCTGCGAAATCGCCGTGATCGACTCGCGCACCATCTCCGCCGCTCAGGGGGTGCTGGTTCGGCTGGCGGCGCGCATCGCCGCCGACGCCGCGACGCTGGAAGATGTCGTCCGCCAGTTGCGCGGCGCTATCGACCGTCTGTATTCGGTCTACTACGTCGAAGCGACCGATTTTCTCATGCAGAACCGCATCATGACGCCCTCGCACAGCATTCTCGGCATGATGCTCAACCTCAAGCCCGTGCTGACCGTCGAGGAAGGACGGCTCGTGCCGATGGAGAAAGTTCGCACGCGCATTCAGGCGATTGAGCGCCTGGTCGAATTCGCCGTCGAGTTCACGGCGTTCGACGACGCGCTCATCGTCCAGCACCGCCCCGGCATGACCGACCAGACCCGAATGCTCAACGACCGGCTGACCGCCGAATTCCCCGACCGTCGCTTCCCCACCGCCATCTACGGTGCGTCGCTCGCTGCGCTGATCGGTCCCGACGCGACCGGGCTGGTGATTCTAGAAAGCGAAGAAGACATTGACGCCGGGCTGTGATCTGGCGGATTGCCTGAAGACCGTTTTGTGGAGAATTTAGATCGATGCCTGCTCAAAAAATCCGTTTTGTGACCGACAGCACCTGCGACTTACCAGCCGACATCGTTCAGAAATACCGAATCGGCGTCATCCCCACGTTCATCAATTACAATAACCAGAGCTTAGCCGACAACGGCAGGGATTTTCGCCGTGAGGATTTTTACCAGCAGCTTCCCCATTTGAACCCGCTGCCCACCACGTCGGCGATGCCGCCCGCGCTGGCGGAAGATGTCATCATGGATACTTTCGCCGACGCCGACCATTTGTTCTTAATTTCAGTCGCATCCAAGCTCAGTGGGGTCTATAATATAATGCGTCTGTGCGCCAACAAGCTGCCGCCGGAGCGCGTTACGCTGATCGACAGCCGTTCGGTCACGCTCGGTCTGGGCTTTCAGGTGCTGGCAGGCGCGGAAGCCGCCGAAGCGACCGGCGATGTCGCTCAGGTGCAGGCGGCGGTCGAGCATGTGCGCGAACGGGCGCACGTTTACGCGGCGCTGGAAACGATGGAGTTTCTGCGCCGCAGCGGGCGGGTTGGCTGGGCGGCAGCGGGCATTGGCGCGCTGCTGCAAATCAAGCCGCTGATCGAAGTCTACGACGGCGAGGTGAAATCCGTCAGCCGTGTGCGCACCTTCGGGCGTGCCGTCGAGGAGCTAATCCGTATCGCTCACGAGCGTATGCCGCTCGAACGCCTGGCGGTGCTGTATATCAGCGATCAAGCCGACGGAGAGCAGCTCCGTGACCGGCTCGCCGATATCGCGCCCGCCAACACACTTATCTATAGCGTGACCCCCACCATCGGCGTGCATGTTGGCACGGGCGGGGTGGGAATCGTCACGGTGACTGGGAGCAGTTAATGCCATCTGCACTGGAAACACTGATCAAAATCCTCAAGCTGGAACGCGAGCAGGGGTTCAGGAATTCGGCGGTCATTGGCGGGCTGGGCGCGTACAGCAGCAAATGGAAGACCGATGCCCACGCGCAGGCGCGCCGACCAGAGCATCACATTCTGGTCGACGAACTGTTCGACATCCTCAGCGGCTACGACACCCTGCCTTCGCGCGACGAGCGGCTGACCCGCATCAACTACATGATCGACCGCATCACCGGGCGCGTCCCGCCGCCGCCGGAGTATCTCGAACGCATCCCGGCGGTTGCTCCGCCAGCCCCCTCGCCGCCCGCCGAAGATCAGCCGCCGCCGCGACCGGAGCGCGAGGAGCGCTCCGAACACCCGCCCCGCCACGAGCGGCAGCAGGAAAAACAACCAGAACGACCGCCGGAAAGATCGCAGGAGCGGCAGCAGGGACAGCCGGAGCAGCGCCGCGAACGCGGCGGCAGCCGCGATGGCGGTAAGCGCCGCGATGGCGGCAAACAGCCATTCGATAAGCCAAAAGCGCAGGCGCGCGAGTCGCTGCCCGGTAAATCCAACGTCGAGGGTGGCATCACCCGCGACGACGATTTCAGCCGCCTGGAATTTGATACCGGCGGCGAGCGCAAGCCCGTCAAATCCGACCTCCCCGCCCCCGTTCGGCTGGCGCGCCCGCCGCGCAAGCCGCGCAAGCAGATCGACCCGCAGGCTGCCGCCGATATCATGCGCGGGCTGAACGCCCCTGTCGACAAGGTCAAGGGCGTCGGACCAAAGATGGCGCAGTTGCTCAACAAGCTCGGCATCGCCACCATCAACGATCTGCTGTTCTTCCTGCCGCGCCGCTACGATGACTACACCCAGCTTAGCCAGATCGGCAAGCTCCAGCCCAACGTGCTCGCCACAATCATCGGCACGGTGCGCTACACCGAACTGCGCATCGCGCGCGGCGGTCGCAAGGACTTCTTCATGACCGTCGATGACGGCACGGCGACGATGAGCGTGACGTTCTTCGGGCAGTATTACCTGAACCGTCAGGTGCGCGTCGACCAGCAGGTCGTCCTGCGCGGTCAGACGTCGATGTTCCAGAACCGCATCCAGATGACCAACCCGGAAATCCAGTATCTCGAACTGGAAGACCTGCAGAAGGTCGGCATCGTCCCGGTTTACCCGCTCACCGATGGGCTGAACCGCCGCAGCCTGCGCAAGCTCATGCAGAAGACCGTCGACTACTGGGCGGAGCAGCTTCCCGACTACATGCCCGAAGGCACGCTCGAACGCGCCGACCTCGCCGACCTCGGCTGGGCGATTCGCAACCTGCACTTCCCCGAAAGCTGGGATCACCTCGACCACGCCCAGCGTCGTTTCATTTTCGACGAGCTGCTGCTCATGCAGTTGACCATCATGGCGAACCGCCGCAGTTGGCAGGCAGTTCCCAGCCAGCAGCTTCAGGTCAGTGACGAGCAGCTTCAGGCGTTCGTCGACGCCATCTTCCCCTACCCGCTCACCGGGGCGCAGCGCCGCTCGATTGAGGATATCCGCGCCGACCTGACCAAGCCCATCCCCATGAACCGCCTGCTGCAGGGAGACGTAGGTTCGGGCAAGACCGCCGTCGCCGCCACCATGCTGGGGATCGCCCTCATCAACGGCAGGCAGGCGGCGCTCATGGCTCCGACGAGCATCCTCGCCGAGCAGCACTTCCGCAGTATCAGCGCCATGTTCGACCGGATGCCCGAACATCTGATGTCGCGCGCCGGCAAGCCCGTGATCGCCCTGCTCACCGGTTCGGTCACCTCGATGGAGCGCGAAGCGATCTATCGCGGCTTGGCGGACGGCTCAATCGACATCGTCATCGGCACGCACGCCGTCATTCAGGAAGGCGTCGAATTCAACGACCTCGCCGCCGCCATCATCGATGAGCAGCACCGCTTCGGCGTCGAACAGCGCGGCGCGCTGCGCGGCAAGGGCATCAACCCGCACCTGCTGGTGATGACCGCTACGCCCATCCCGCGCACGCTGGCGCTCACGCTCTATGCCGACCTCGACCTGTCGATCATCGACGAGATGCCGCCCGGTCGTATCCCCATCCGCACCCGCGTGATCGAGCCGCCGCAGCGCGAGCGTGCTTATCACTTTGTCGAAACCCAGCTTGAGGAAGGTCGGCAGGCGTTCATCGTCTATCCGCTGGTCGAAGCATCGGAAACCATCGAAGCCGAGTCCGCCGTCGAAGCCTTCGACAAGCTCCAGCGCGTATTTTATCATCACAAGGTCGGCTTGCTGCACGGGCGCATGAAGCCCGCCGAAAAAGACGCCGTCATGGAACAGTTCCGCAGCCACGAATTCGATGTGCTGGTGACGACTTCCGTCGCCGAAGTCGGCGTGGACATCCCCAACGCCAGCATCATCGTCATCGACGGCGCGAACCGCTTCGGCTTGGCGCAGCTTCACCAGTTTCGCGGGCGCGTCGGGCGCGGCGGGCACGCTTCGTACTGTCTGCTGGTCTGCGATACACCGCTGGAAGAAGCCCGCGAGCGCCTGCTGGCGCTGGAACAGACCAATGACGGCTTCAAGCTGGCGGAAATCGACTGGAAGCTGCGCGGTCCCGGCGACCTGATCGGCACGAAGCAGAGCGGGCAAGCCGAACTCAAGCTGCTCGAACAGATGAAGCCGGAGCTGGTCGAGCTGGCGCAGCGCGAAGCCAGAACCATCTTCGAGGACGAC
>JADLHH010000195.1 GCA_020848855.1 Anaerolineae bacterium
CAGAATGCTACCTTCATCATCTTTGGCGATACCGAACTGACCCCCGCCGACGCCCCGCCGGATTATCAGGCGCCGATGCAAGCCTTCAGCCTCAGCACGCGCATCAGCGGCATCGACTGCGAGGAAGTGCCGGACAGCGGGCTGCTGGTGCAGGTTCCCGAAGAAACGACCGTCAATTTCCTGATCAACGGCGTCGAAGTCAAGGTCGGGAGCAGCGCGTTCATACAGGTTGACGGCGACGATCTCACCGTTGACACGGTCGAGGGCATGGTCGAGGTCACGTCGGACGGCGCGACCGAGGTCGTGGGCGAAGGGCTGAGCGTGCGCGTGCCGCGCGGTCGGCGTCCGCTGCGGGCGGCGATTACGCGGTCGCTGCGGGTGCGCAATGCGCCCTGGCGGCTGCTTCCCCGGCAGGTGCGTGCTTTTCCGCCGCCGCCCGACGGACAGGTCGTCGATCTGAACCAGTGCGTATACGCCAATGCCCAGCGCGCGGCACAGAATCCGGTCAGCGTCCGCGCCGGCGCGCCGCTGGTGCTGCGCTTCACCATCCCGCAGATATCCGCCGATCTGGCGCGCATCCTGCAGCGGCAGACGCGCAGCCAGCTTTTCATCAATGGCGACGAAACCGCGCCGTATACCCGGTTGGGTCCCTGGCGCGGAGAGAATGACGAATTCGGCGAAGCGGTCGGCATGAAATTCTTCTGGCTGATCGACGCGCCCCAGGCGGGCGATTACCGCGTCATGCTGGAAAGCACGACGGTCTCCGGGCGACCGATCAGCACCGGCATCGACGGTCCCGACCCGGATAACGCGCCGGAGGTGATCCCGGCGCAGCGGCGAATTTTCTGTCTGGTGCAGGTAGGGGCGTAGGCGGCGCGATCCCGGCGGGCGCATATTTTATGCAAAACGTGAAATTATGTCTGCCAATAACACCGAACAGGATTAGAATAGAAAAACCTGTAGACCTGTAACCGCATAGAACTGGTCGCTGACGATGCTTGAGACTGTGTCTGGTCGTTATTCGCTGGGTGAAAGAATTGGCGCCGGGGGGATGGGGGACGTATTCCGGGGTGTGGACAACCAGACCCGGACACCGGTCGCCATCAAGCTGCTGAAACCCGAACTGGCGACGCAGGATATGGTGCAGCGCTTCATGCGCGAAGGCGAGACGCTGCGCCAGCTCAACCACCCGAACATCGTCAAGCTGCTGGACGCCGTCAACGATCACGGGATGTACTACCTGATCATGGAACTGGTCGAGGGCGGGTCGCTGGACGACATCCTCAAGCGCACGCCCGTCCTGCCGGTCAACGAAGTGCTGAACATCGCGCTCGATCTGGCGGACGCGCTGACCCGTGCGCATCGCCTCAACATCATCCACCGCGATATCAAGCCGGCGAACGTGCTGCTGGCGAAAGACGGGATGCTGCGCCTGACCGATTTCGGCATCGCCCGTGTGATCGGCTCAAGCATCACCGAAGTCGGCAGCGTGCTGGGCACGGTAGCGTATATCGCGCCGGAAGTCCTGCAGGGGCAGCCAGCCGATGCCCGCTCCGATATTTGGTCGATGGGACTGATGCTGTTCGAGATGCTGATCGGCGAGCATCCGTTCAAGTCGTATCAGCAGTCCGGCGGGTTGCTCTACGCCATCATCAACGCCACGCTGCCCGACCTGGAAACCCTGCGCCCGGACGTGCCCGACGCGCTGGTCGACGTGATCAACCGGATGCTGGCGAAAGACCCCGCCGAGCGAATTCCGCGAATGCGGCTGGTGGGCGCGGAACTGGAAGCGATCCTCAACAACGACCGCGATACGGCTGCGTTCGCGACCGAGGCGACGCAGCTCGTCGTGAAGATCGCGCCGGGAAGCCGCTTCGAGACACCCCACGCGACGCCATCCAGCGCGATTCGGCATAACCTGCCGCTGCAAACGACCCCGTTCGTCGGGCGGGAAGCCGAGCTGAGCGAACTGGAAAACATCCTGCGCGACCAGTCGGTGCGCCTGCTGACCATCGTCGGTCCCGGCGGCATGGGCAAGACCCGCCTGTCGCTGGAAGTGGCGGGCAGCTTCCTGAAGCCGGCGCACGCCCAGCCGCTGTTCGAGCAGGGCATCTATTTCATCGACCTCGCCCCGGTCAATTCGCCGGAACACATCGTCGGGGCGGCAGCCGAAGCCGTCGGCTACGCCTTCCAGCAGGATGGACGCGACCCCACCCAGCAGTTGCTCGACTTCCTGCACGGGAAGAACATGCTGCTGATCATGGACAACTTCGAGCATGTCATCGCCGGGCGGATGCTGGTGCAGGACATCCTGCAATTCGCGTCGTCGGTGAAAATCCTCGTGACTTCGCGCGAAAAGCTCAACCTGAACGCCGAGACGGTCTTCGTGCTGAGCGGCATGGGCTTCCCGACGTGGGAAACCCCCGCCGACGCGCTCGAATACGGCGCGGTCAAGCTGTTCGTCCAGAGCGCGCAGCGCGTGCGCCGGGATTTCCAACTGGCGACGGACGACCTGCCCTACGTCGCGCGCATCTGCCGGCTGGTGCAGGGCACGCCGCTCGGCATTCTGCTGGCGGCGGCGTGGCTGGAAGTGCTGACGCCGCGCGAAATCGTGGACGAGATCAGCCGGAGCTTCGACTTTCTCGAAACCGAGATGCACGACCTGCCTGAACGCCAGCGCAGCCTGCGCGCCGTGTTCGAATATTCGTGGAATCTGCTCGCCGAAGCGGAACGGGGGCTGTTCGCACAGTTTTCGATCTTTCGCGGCGGGTTCACCCGCGACGCCGCGCTGCGCATCACCGGCACGAACCTGCGCGCGCTGACGCTGATGGTCAACAAGTCGCTGCTGCGGCGCGATAACGAGTCGGGGCGTTACGACATCCACGAACTGCTGCGCCAGTACGCCGAAGAAAAGCTGGCGCAGTCCGCCGACGCCAGCGCTGCCCATGCCGCCCACAGCCGCTACTATCTGGAGCTGTTGGTACAGCTCACGCCCAAGCTCAAGGGCTATGGGCAGCTTGAAGCGCTCAACCTGATCGACACCGATTTCGAGAATGTCCGCGTTGCCTGGACGTGGGCGGTCGAGCAGAGCGACGCCGCGCTGGTCGAGCCGGCAATCGAGGGGCTGTACCTGTATCTGTGGTTTCGCAACCGCGTCATGGATGGCGAGCAGCTATTCGGGGCGGCGCGGCGGGTGTGGCAGACGGCGGGCGATGATCCGTCGCTGCTGGCGGGCAAGCTGCTGGTTCGGTATCCGCAGGGGGATGAGCTGGCGAGGTTCCGCACCGGGCTGGCGATTGCCGAACGGCATGGCGACGCCGCCGAGGTTGCGTTCTGCCGTCGGCTGGTCGGTCACTGGCTGTCGCACACCGAATATAATCAGGATGAAGGCATTCCGGTGCTCGAAGCCAGCCTGCGCGGCTACCGGGCGCTGGGCAACAAGTTCTGCGCGGCGCAGGTGCTGGACGACCTCGGCTGGAGCCACATGCTGATGCTCGACCGTGTAGGGCAGGAGCCGATTGTCCGGGAGAGCCTGGACTTGCGCCGCGAGATTGGCGACAAGATCGGCATCGCCAATTCGCTGCGTAATATGGGCGGGGCGCACGGCGGCTTCTTCGATGCTTCCGATCGCGCATACACGTTCTGGCAGGAGGCGAAGGGCATCGCCTACGAGATGAATGACCGGCTGGGCGTGGCGTGGAATGCCAGCCTTCAGTCGGCGAACCTGATCTTCAAAGCAGAGTACGACCGCGCCGACGCGCTGATCGATGAGGGACTCCCGCACGCCGCCGACATCAACGACCCGGTGGTTAAGGGTTTCCTGCTGCTGCAGCGCGGCATCATCCGGGCGCTGCGCGATGAGGATTACGTGGGCGCCAAACGGTTCATCGACGAAGGTTTCCCTTCGGGTTCGCCGCCGGATTTCCGCGTGACCTTCGGCTTGTTCGCGCGCTCGGTGGTGGCGTGCGGGCTTCGCGATTTCGAGATACTGATCCCGATGCTGGGCTTCGCCACGGTGATGACGCCGTTTTTTCGAGATGAATTTTTCACGCCCATGCTGCTGCCCTGCCGCCTCGTGCAGTTATTCGACCGGGGCGTGTACGCGCGCGTGATCGAACTGATGCACGGCTTCTTCAGCTCGGAGCTGACGTTTGCCGGTTATCCGATCACGCTGGCGTGGGCGAAACACTGGGCGCTGCTGAATCGCCTGCGCGCCCAAGCCGAGGCGGAAATCGGCGCGGACGCGGCTCAGGCGGCTGAGACGGAGGGCGCGCAGCTTCAGCCTGCCGACCTTGTGCGCGAGGCGCGCACGTTCTGGCGCAGTATCGACACGACGCCCAGCTAATCGGTTGGCTCGTGAGCGCGTCGGGAATCATAACGGCGGGGTCTCGGCTTGCCCGAAACACCCGCCGCTGTCGTTTCCAGACCGGTATTACGGAACCCAGTTGGACAGCACCTGCACGGTCTTTTCCGGCTCGACCGGATCGGTCGTCAGGACGTGGACGCGGAAATCGTGCGGACCGTCCATGCCTTCGTGCATCTGGAAGGCGAAGCTCACGGTTGCTTCTTCGCCGGGGTGCAGAGTCTTCGCGGTGATCTGGGTTTTCGGCGGGCAGCAGCCCTCAACCACTTCGATGCGCGGCTCGCCGAGGACGTAGAGCGTTTCGTCGCCGACGTTCTTCACCTGAAAGCTGGTGTTGACGACCTGGCTGTAGTGAACCGTGCCGTAGTCGAAATAGTCCTGGCTAATGCGCACCGCAGGGCGGTCGGTCACTTCCGGCACGTAGGGCGGGCGCTGGTTGGCGACGACCGCCGCGATGCCGCCGATAATCACCACCGCGACGACTGCCAGCGCCGCCGGGATCAACCATTTCGGGCGTCCGGCTGCCGCCGCCTTGTTTTTTGCCGGGGTTGTTTTGCGCTGATTCTTCATGTCTCTCGATTCCAATAATTGGCTTGGGCGGGCTAGGTGATAGGCAGCGGCGTATTCGTCGGCGGACCGGACTGGCTGTAGGTGGCGTCGATGTAGGCGCGTATCTCGATTGACGATTTGCCGTCACGCAGCAGGCGCATCACGTCGAGGGTGATATCCACGCAGATGCCGCAGCCGGAAGCGTGGTTGTCGAACGTGATGCTGCCCGCCGCGTCGATCTTTTTGACGAAGCAGGCGCGGGCGCTGCCGTGATCGAGATACACGCAGCCGCAGTAGCACGGGTATTTCTCCATTTCGCGCGGGTTGGCGGCGGCGAAGCGGTAGGCGTCACGGACGTGCTGCGGCGCGGCATGGACGAAATCCGGCAGCAGGGATTCGGAAGCCATCGCGTAGGGCAGTTGTTGAGTCGCGCAGCCGGTGATGACGATCAGCGTGGCGAGCAGAGCGAACAGCATGATTCTCGCGCGGGTAGGCATACCGTAAATTCCTCGTCTGAATAAACATAGGGGTGGTGCATCGTTCCCTCTTATGCTAGCCGAAGCTGCCCGCGCGCAGGAAGAACATCCCGCGCGAATTTGCGGGATGTTCATCATAAAAATCATTGTGAATAGCAAAATCAGGGGATTCGGAACGGCTGAGTACGGGTAGGGGCGAGATGTGCCGCGCTTCGTGTATTACCCTCCGCTGATCGCCGGGACGAAATGCACTTCGCTGGTCTCCGTCAGCCGGTGACGCAGCCCCGCCCGGCTGACAATGCCGTCCACCACCAGCGATATGCCGGGTCGGATACGTCCGTCATCGACCAGCCGAGCGCCGATGCCGGGATATCGTCTATCCAGTTCGGCGACCATCTCGCGCACGGTCGCGCCGGGCACAGCCAGCCGGGTCTTGCCGTCGGTCATATCCTGAAGCAGCGGCGGAATCCAGACGGTCGCCATCGTCTGCTCCCGGTCAGGCGTGGGCGGGCTGCGCCCACAGCGCTTCCAGCACGTTCGCCGGGGACATCGGCAGGAAGTCCATGCGCACGCCGACTGCCGCGTAGAGCGCGTTGGCGATGGCGGCGGGCGGCGGCACGATGGGCACTTCGCCGACGCCGCGCACGCCGTAGGGGTGATTCGGGTTCGGCACTTCGACAATCACCGTCTCGATCATCGGCACATCCAGCGCGGTCGGCATCCGGTAGTCGAGCAGGTTGGCGTTCATCAGCCGCCCGTGATCATCGTACTGGTAGGTTTCGTTGAGCGCCCAGCCGATACCCTGCACGACTCCGCCCTGAATCTGCCCCTCGACGAAATCGGGATGGATCGCCCTGCCCACGTCCTGCAGGGCGGTGTAGCGCAGAATTTCGACCTTGCCGGTGTCCGGGTCGACCTCGATGTCGACGATGTGGCACGCCAGCGCCGGGGCGTAGCCTTCGGGCGTCACCGACGCGCTGACCATCAGCGAGCCGCCGGTTTCGCCCAGCCGCTCGGCGACTTCGACAAAATCGATCTGCTGGTTGCCGGCGCGGAAAATGCCGTCTTTGTAGGTGATTTCGCTCGCGTCGATTTCCCAAAGCTCGGCGACACGCCCGGTCATCTCGGCGATCAGCTTTTTGCCCAGCTCGTATGCCGCCCAGCCGGTGGCGAAAGTCGTGCGGCTGCCGTAGGAGCCTTCGGTTTCGGCGACCGCGTTGGTGTCGCCCACCTGCGGCACGATGCTTTCGGCGCCGATGCCGAGCGTTTCGGCAAGCTGCATCGCCGTCGAGGTGCGCGCGCCGCTCAGGTCGATGGAGCCGATCAGCAGGCTGACCGTACCGTCGGTGTTCAGGCTGGCGGACGCGCTCGACCGCCCGCCGTAGTTGCTCCAGTAGCCGCAGGCGACCCCGCGCCCGCGATAGCGCCCGTCCAGCGGGGCGTTGTAGTGCGGGTGCGCTCTGGCGATCTCCAGCATCTCCAGCCCGCCGATGCTCGGCTGGCGGACGCCGTCCGCGCGGCGGTCGCCTTCTCGCGCCGCGTTCAGGATGCGGAAGTCGAGCGGGTCGATGCCGAGCTTTTCGCTCAGTTCGTCGATGGCGACTTCGGACGCGAAGGCGGCGTTGGGCGCGCCCGGCGCGCGGTAGGCGGCGACGCGCGGCTTGTTGACCACCACGTCGTAACCGTCGATGTGGACGTTCGGGATGTTGTAGGGCGAGAGGATGATGCTGGCTGCCGCGCCCACGAACGAGCCGGGATACGCGCCCGCTTCGAAGGCGATGTGCGCCTGAGCGGCGGTGATCCTGCCCTGCGCGTCGGCGCCGATCTTCAGACGGATGAACGACCCCGACGTGGGACCGGTCGCCGCCAGAATTTCGGCGCGGCTCATCAGAATCTGCACCGGGCGGTGCCCGCTCTTTTTCGACAGGATCGCCGCGAGTGGCTCCAGATAGGCGGCGATCTTGCCGCCGAAGCCGCCGCCGATTTCGGTGGGGATCACGCGCACATCCGATACCGGAATCCCCAGAATCTCGGCGACCTGGGTGCGGATGCCGAACGACCCCTGCGTGCTGCACCACACGGTAAGCTGCCCCGACGAGTTGTACAGGGCGGTGGCGTTGTGCGGCTCGATGTAGCCCTGATGCACGGTCGTGGTGTAAACCTCGCGCTCGACGATCACCGTCGCCTCGCGGAAGCCGGCGTCCACGTCGCCGATCACATGCTGAAGGTGCGAGGCGATGTTGCTCGGCTTGTCGCCCTTCTGCCCGATTTCGTCGGTGCGCATATCGGCGTGCAGGATCGGCGCGTTGTCGCGCATGGCGTCGCGCACGTCCAGCACGTGCGGCAGCACCTCGTAATCGACCCGGATCAGCGCGAGCGCTTCTTCGGCGATGTGTGCGCTGGTGGCGCACACGGCGGCGACGGCGTGCCCGAAGTACAACGCCTTGTCTCGCGCCAGCGCGTTGCCGCTCTGGTAGCGCAGGTTCGCCGCGCCGCCCTCGCCCACTTCGACCAGCTTGTCTTCGGGGTCGGGCAGGTCGGCGGCGGTGACGACCGCCTTCACACCGGGGTAGGCTTCCGCCGCGCGGGTGTCTATCGACCGGATGACGGCGTGAGCGTGCGGGCTGCGCAGCACCTTGCCGTAGAGCATGTTCGGCAGGCGGATGTCCGCGCCGTACTGAGCTTGCCCCGTCACTTTGTCGGCAGCGTCGTAGCGCTCGACGCGCGCGCCAATGACTTTGTACGGGGACGCGACAGCGACTTCAGGCGAATCGATCACGTCGGTCATACGGGTCTCCTCACAGCTCCTGTGCCGCATCCAGCACAGCGCGGACGATCTTGTCATAGCCGGTGCAGCGGCACAGATTACCCGCCAGCCACGCGCGTACCTCGTGTTCGGTCGGGGCGGGGTTATGGTCGAGCAGCGCTTTGGTGGCGACGATCAGACCGGGGGTGCAGATGCCGCATTGCAGGGCGGCGTGTTCGAGGAATTTCCGCTGGATCGGGTGCAGCCCACCCGCGCCGCCGATGCCTTCGATGGTGGTGATCGACCTGCCCTGCGCCTCGACCGCCAGCACCAGACACGAATCGACCAGCGCGCCGTCCATGATCACGCTGCACGCGCCGCAGTTGCCGTTGTTGCAGCCCTCTTTCGTCCCGGTCAGCCACAGGATATCGCGCAGCGCTTCGAGCAGGCTCTGACGCGGCTCGCACAGGAATTCCCGGTCTTCGCCGTTGATGCGGGTCTGGACATGTACCTTGCTGACCATCATATGTTCCCTTGCAGGCTGGCTCTGGCTCGTTCGATGGCGCGCAGGAGCGCGCGGCGGGTCAGCACTCCGGCGAGATGCTGGCGCTGCGCCGCCGTCCCGCGCACGTCGGTGATCGGGCGGGCGGCTGCGCGGGCGATCTGCGCGGCTTGCTCAATCGTTTCGTCGGAGACGACGCGCCCGGCGAGGAATTCACCGGCTTCGGTGACCAGCAGCGGCGTAGGCGCGACCGCTCCCAGCGCCACCCGCGCCGAACGGATCGTCGCGCCGTCAGCATCCAGCACCAGCGCCGCGCCCGCGCCGACGACGGCGATGTCCATCTCGTTGCGCGGGATGAAGCGCAGGTAATGCGCGCCGAAACCCGGCTCCGGCGGCTTGATGCGCAGCCGGACGAGGAATTCACCCGGCTGCAGGCTGGTTTTGCCCGGCGCGGCGCAGAACGCCTCGACCGGGATTGAACGCAACCCGTCGCCCCCGGCGATGTCGCAGATCGCCTGGTGGGCAATCAGCGCCGGGATCGAGTCGGCGGCGGGCGAGGCGTTGCCCAGATTCCCGCCGAGCGTCGCCCGCGCCTGAATCTGGATGCCGCCGATCAGCGCGACAGCTTCGACCAAGCCGGGGTACAGCGCGGCGATGGTCGGGTCGTTCCAGATGCGGAAGCAGGGCACGGCAGCGCCGATGCTCAAGCCGGTTTCCGGGCTGTACGCCAGCGCGTTCAGTTCGGGAATCTGCTTGATATCGACCACCAGATCGACCACACGGCGGTTCTCGCGCAGTTGCACGATCAGGTCAGTTCCCCCGGCGAGCACGCGCGTTTCGCGCCCGTTCGGTTTCAGTAAATCGGCAGCTTCATGGACGGTACGAGCGACAACGTAATCGAAGGCGCGCACGAATACCCCCTGTCAAGTTTTTGTGTGTATTATAACGGCGTAATGCCGCTCGCAAAATTTGCTGCGAATCCGGCAGCGGCGGCACGGTGCAGAATCCTTGCTGCCGGCGGTTTGTTGCCATCCATTCACTTCCATGCAGCACACAGAAAGGTTCGACGGTGACGCTTCAGGTTTCCAGCCAGGGATTGAACTGGTTTCAGAATTCCCGCTTTGGCATGTTTATTCACTGGGGGTTGTATTCCATTCTGGCGAAGCACGAATGGATTATGCACACCGATCAGATTCCCGTGCCCGAATACGAGAAGCTGGCGCCGCAGTTCAACCCGATCCGCTTCAGCGCTGACGAATGGGTGAGCGTCGCCGCCGACGCCGGGCAGAAGTACATGGTCATCACCAGCCGCCACCACGATGGCTTCAGCATGTACGACACGGCGCTGAGCGACTACAAAATCACCAACACGCCGTTCGGGCGAGATCCGATCCGCGAACTTGCCGACGCCTGCGCGCGGCGCGGCGACGTGAAGCTGGGCTTCTACAGCTCGCTGCTCGACTGGCATCACCCGGCGTATCGCTTCCGCGAGGAAAGCGGGCTGGCGTGGTCGGACTATCTCGAATTCCTGCACGGGCAGGTGCGCGAACTATGCACCCATTACGGCGAGATCGCGTGCCTGTGGTTCGACGGCGACTGGCCCCGCCACGCTATCGACGAGAGCAACGCCTATTTCGCGGCGGGCGGCTCGTTCGAGTACGACCGGCTGTACAACCTGATCCACACGCTCCAGCCGGACGCCGTCGTGATGAATAACCGCCACGACAAGCCGCTGCCGGGCGAAGATATCCAGGGTTTCGAGCAGGATTTGCCCGGCGCGAACACGGCGGGCTTCAATACCGCGTCGATCTACAATCTGCCGCTCGAAGTGTGCATGACCATCAACGATCACTGGGGTTACAGCGCCGACGACCGCAACACGAAGTCAACGCCGAATCTGGTTCACCTGCTGGTACGCAGCGCGAGCGTGGGCGCGAACTACCTGCTGAATGTCGGACCGACAGCGCTGGGCGAAATCGTGCCGCTGCACGCCGAGCGGTTACGCGGAGTGGGCGAATGGCTGGCGGTGAACGGCGAGTCGGTCTACGGGACGCGGGCGGGCGCGATTGCGCCGACTCCGGCGACCGTCAGCACCCGCAAGGGCGACACGCACTACCTTCATATTCTCGCGCATCTGAGCGACTGCGTGATGCTGAAGGGCGCACCGGACTCGATACAATCCGCGCGACTGCTCGGCAGCGGCGAGACGGTCGCGTTCGAGCGGCGCGACGACGCGCTCGTCCTGTTCGTGCCGGAAGCGCAGCGCGGTCCGATCGACACGGTCGTCGTGCTGTCGTAACGCAACATCGATTCCTCTCAATCTGGATGGTGGGGCACGATATAAGGGTGTCTAAAAGACCATTTGAGTATTCCACGATTCTCGCGTAGGGGCGCACGCCCTGCGCCCCTACAACCACACCTTCACGGGAGCGAGGGGGGATTTTTCAAATGGCTTCTAAAAAGGTCGCAATGATCCCCTCATCCCCCTAGCCCCCTTCTCCCACGCAGGCGGAGAGAAGGGGGAACGTCCCCCTCGCCCCGTTTACGTGTAGGCAAACCGAAGGTTTGCACGAGGGGCAGGACGCAAAGCGTCCGGGGTGAGGGTTTTTTTAAACACGTTCATGCCTCGCCCCTACGCGATAAATCACTGACTGATTTTCGTAGAGTCGCGCTGTTATCCCCGGTCAGGGCGCGCGATTGATCACGACCCAGATCGCGCGCATGGTCTCTTTACCCTGGTTGGACAGGCGATGCGGCGTGGTCGAGTCGAAGATGATGCTGTCACCGGGTTTCAGGGTATAG
>JADLHH010000196.1 GCA_020848855.1 Anaerolineae bacterium
ATGAGGTGAAGCGGGTGCATAGCTCAATTGGCAGAGCGCAGTCCTTACAAGACTGATGTTATAGGTTCGAGTCCTATTGCGCCCAACAAGTTTCGACGCCTGCCCACCGATTGGCAGGCGTTTTTGTTCAGGTTTGTGGAGTCACAACCCTTCCCGTGCCGAATCCAAACGAAACCTATACGCTATCTGTTTGCGCGAATCAGGGCACTTATGCTTTAATTACGCTAGGTTCAAGGAGCGTTTAAAACCCGTTACCCTGACTGCCGGGAAGTGACCATGCTGACGCGCAACGAACAAAACCAAAGCCCTCTGATTTTAGTAGTTGAAGACGATAGCGATACCGCCGATTACGTGACTGCCCTGCTGCAGACATCCGGCTACAATGCCGTGACCGCCGACAGCGGTGAGATCGCGCTCAGCGAGATCGCGAACGCGCAGCCTGATCTCGTCCTGCTCGACCTGAACCTGCCGGACATGGCAGGGCTGGACGTGCTCCGGCAGGTACGCGCCAATTCGCTGCTGCCGATGATCATCCTCAGCGGCGCAACGCAGGACAAGAGCAAGGTGGTCGCGCTGGAAGAAGGCGCGGACGATTACGTCGTCAAGCCATTCTCGCCGGAAGAACTGGTCGCGCGCGTCCACGCGCTGCTGCGGCGCGTTGTCCAGTGGACGCCGCCCGCCGAAACACGCCTGCACGTCCGCCACCTCGAACTGGACATGGCGCGCCGTCAGGTGACGATCCGGGGCAAGAAGCTGCATCTGACGCCGGTAGAATACGGCATTCTGGTGACGCTGATGCGCAGCGCCGGGACGGTCATCGGGCATGATGAACTGCTGCGCACCGTGTGGGGCGAAAAATACGAAGGCGACTACTCGGTGCTGCGCGTGAACATTTCGCGGCTGCGCCAGAAGCTCGAAGAAAACCCGCGCTACCCAACGTACATCGTCACCGCGCCGGGGCAGGGATACTACATGCCAACCCGGCGTCCCTAGCACTCCCACTCTCGCAACTTTGGGCGTTTTGCGCTACCCTTCTCAGCAATCAGGTTAACTGGTGGGTATGCGTCTTCGACTCTCTCTCATGCTGTTGGGGGCGGCGCTGGTGGCAGCGACCTTCACGTTTCCCTTATGGCAGCCGATGTTCGATAATCGGGTGGCGGCGCCGACTGAAGCATTTCCGGGTCTCGCAGCCAACCTGCAGGATGCCTTCCTGAGCCTGCCGCAGGAGCAGCAGCGAGCCTACCTCGCCTTCGACCAGACCGACCACAGCCGCGCGCTGGCGATGGTGATCGCCGCGCTCGCGCCGCGCACCACCCTCCCGGATGACGAACAGGCGATGCCAGAGATGGTCTCGCCGGTAACGGTCGCCAGCGGCACGTTCCAGCCGATCAACGCCGTGCGGTGGGGACAGGGCACGGTCACGATTTACGAGGATGCCAGCAACGCGCAGACGATGCGCTTTGAAGGCTACAGTATGCTGGGCGGACCCGATCTCCACGTCTATCTGTCGCCGGCGGACGCGCCGAACTCGTTCGCCGACATGACCGTTGCCGGGGTGGAGCCGGAAGATATCGGTTCGCTGAAGGCGAGCGACGGCAGCCAGAATTACACACTGCCCGCCGACATCGACCTCAGCCTGTACCGTACAGTGGTGGTGTACAGCACGTCGCTCGACCTGATCTACACCTATGCGCCGCTGTTTGTCCGGCAGTAGAGAGGAAAGCCTGTGAGCGACGATTACGAACAGCTTGCGCCGATTTACGACGCGCTGGGCATGGCGGATTTCGCCGCGTCGATCACGCCGCCGCTGCTCGACTACGCGCAGTCGCACGACTGGGTAGGACGGCGCGCGGTCGACCTCGGTTGCGGCACGGGCGCAAGCGTTCAATGGCTCGCCAACCGGGGCTACAACATCACCGGGATCGACCATTCGCCGTCGATGCTGCGGCAGGCGCAGCAGTCGATCAGCGGAAGCGGCATCGGCTTCCAGTTGTACGAGGGCGACATTCGCTCGCTGAGCAACCTGCACGATATCGACCTCGCGCTAGCGCTCGACGTGGTGAACGAACTCAACAGCCTGCGCGACCTCGAAACGGCGATCGCTTCGGTCGCCCGGATTCTGGTGCCCGGCAAGCTGTTCATCTTCGACCTGCACACCATCGGAGGGCTGGCGCGGCTCGACCAGACTACCGCCGTCATCCACGACGACCTCAATCTGACGGCGGTCGTCAGCCACCGCTTCGACTACGACCGGCAGGTCGATATCGCAGAATACATCACCTTCCAGCGCAGCGGCTCGGCATGGCAGCGCCGCCAGGTCACGCGGACGATGCGCGGCTTCCCTATTCAGGTGGTGACCGCCTTGCTCCAGCGCGCGGGTTTCGGCATAATGGCGATGCTAAACGACCGCCTCGAAACAGTTGACCCAGCCACCCAGCATGAGCCACGCATCGTCATTCTGGCGCGGCGCGCGGGCGTAGAAACGGATTAGTCGCGTGAACACATCGGCAGTGGTAGATCGGCTCGTCATCCCGGTAGATACCGAACATGGCGGCATCCGTCTGGTGGTGATCCTGACCTTCATCGGTATCTGGGCGGTCAGCTTTTTCATCATCAACGCGCTCATCCGCAGCGAAGGTATCGGCGTGCTGGCAATCTTCCTCGGCTTCCCGGTCGCCTATGGCATCACCGCGCTGCTCGAACGCTTCCTGAAGAAGCGCTGGCCCAGCGGACGCTACGTGGAGATCGACAGGAACAGCATCAGACTCAAGAAGCGGGGCGTGCTTCAGGCGGAAGTTCTGTCCGAAGACCCGGCGACGACGCTCCTGTGGACATTCAAGATCAGCAAGCGGGCGCGCGTGCCGAAGGGCTGGTCGATGCTCGCCTGCGCCATCCAGCATGAAAACGAATCGCTGAGCATTTACACGTTCATGTCGCCGGCGCAGGTCGAAAGTTTCGACATGGCATCGCAGTTCAAGAAGCTGGTCGCTCCGCGCAAAGGCAAAGACAACGAAGACATGCGCGAAGACCTGCGGCTGGCGGGCGAACAGCGCCGCCTGCGCGATGCCGAAAACCACCGCTGGATGTTCGGCGCGGAAATGACGCCGACCGACTTCATGAACTACCTCTCCCGGCTGAATACACAATTCTCCGAATGGATGCCCGTAAACTGAAAATCACGCTCCTACTTGCCGTCCTTCTGTCCGTCGCCCTTCCGGCGCAGGCGCAGGAAACCCTGCCGCTGGCGACGCCCGTCACGGGCAGCGTGACCGCTGGCGCAACGAATGCCTGGACGTTCTTCGCCCAGAACGGCGCGGTGCTGTCGTTCGCGCTCGAAGCGCAGACCGATGGTTTTGACCCAGCGATGACGCTGACCGACAGCAGCGGGCGCGAAATCGTCAGCAGCGACGACTACAACTACCCCGACAGCCTCGACCCGCTACTGGAAGCGATCACCATGCCGCGCACCGACACGTTCACGCTGACAGTACGCGGCATCAACGACACATCGGGTGACTACACGCTGACGATGCTGCCCGGCTACAGCGTCTCGGCATACAGCGACGATTTCAGCGCGAACGGCTGGCGCGCGCTCAACGGCGTGATCACGGCGCAGCAGGCAGACGGGCAGCTTCAGTTGAGCACCGAAGGCGTCCGCCCGACCAGCGCCGCTTTCAGCGACGGCTCGACGCCGGTGCAGGATTTCTACGCGCAGGCGCAGGTCGTCAACGTGACCGATCCATCCGGGTGGGCGGTCGGGATGGCGGTACGCCGCAGCGGACAGTCATATTACCTGCTGGCGATCAATTCGGTGGGAAACTGGCGCTTCACCCTGGTGCAGAACGGCAGCGAAACCGTGATCCGCGACTGGACGCCGCACCCGAACATCATCCCCGGCGCGTCGAGCTTCTCGATCGGGGTGCTGGCGCGCGGCGTCGGCTTCGACTTCTTCTACAATACCGGCTATATTGGCAGCGCCAGCGACCGCACGCTGACCGACGCCGGGCAGATCGGGCTGACGGTGGGCGCGTTTTCGGCGCAGCCGAGCCGCAGCAGCGCCACGTTCGACGATCTGATCGTGACCCAGCCCGCTGAAATCGACGGACATTACGTGATCCCGCAGGAGATCACCACCGGGGATGCCCGCCAGATGGTGCTGGCGCTCAAGCGCAACCACGTCGTCGTCGGCGACGGCGAGCTTGCGCTGACGCTGCCGGACAGCTCGGTGCAGTCGGCGCGGGCGGGCGTCGAGCGGGTGATGCTGGGGCGCGGCGTGCGCTATACCAATTTCGCGCTCGGCACGACTGTCAACCTCAGCCCGGCGACATCCGGTCCAGCGGGGTGCGGGCTGGTGTTCCGGCTGGCGAATGACACCGACTACACCATCGCCTACTTCGATCAGGACGGAGATTACGGCGTCTCCAAGCGCAGCGGCGACACCTTCAGCGACGATTTGTACGGGCAAAACAGCGCGATTGGCGGCGGCACACATCTACTTCTGGTGATCGCCGACGATAATACACTATATTACTATGTCGACCGGACGCTGGTTGGCACAGTCGAAAACCCGCCGCAGGATGGCGAGGTCGGCATCGCGGTCGTCAACTTCGAGCCAAATTCGACGCTGTGCCAGTTCACCAACTTCTGGTTATGGGAGTGGGAGCCAGTCTCTTGAATTCGACCGAGGCAGCGATTCTGAAAACGGTGGTCTACGCCGACATTTTCGATTTTCCGCTGACTCGAACCGAGCTTCACCACTACCTGATTGCCGACGCGCCGGTCAGCCGCGAGCAAATAGACCACGCGCTGGCGACCTCCCCTTTTCTGCACGACGCACTCGAATTTCACGACGATTACGTGATCGCCGCCGGACGGCAGCCGATCATCGCCGTGCGCGCGCAGCGCGAGCAGGCGTCGCAGCAGTTATGGCGCGAGGCGATGGCATACGGCGAACGGCTGGCGCGGCTGCCGTTCGTGCGGATGGTCGCGCTGACCGGCGCGCTGGCGGTGCGCAATGCCTCGGACAACGACGACGACCTCGACTACGTGCTGGTGACCGCGCCGGGGCGCGTGTGGATCGCGCGGGCATTCGCTATCGTGCTGGTGCGGCTGGCACAGCGGCGCGGCGTCATCGTCTGCCCGAATTACGTGCTGGCAGAAACCGCGCTTCGGCAGGAGAAACAAGACCTGTTCATGGCGCACGAGGTCGTGCAGATGATGCCGATCTTCGGGCTGCCGCTTTACGCGGCGATGCGCGCGCAGAACGATTGGGTGGCGGCTTACCTGCCCAACGCCGGCACGCCGCTGCACGCCGAGCCTGAGCGCACGCCCGGACGCGGCTGGCGGCTGCTCAAGCGCGCGGCGGAAGTTCTGCTCGGCGGACGGCTGGGCGAAGCGCTCGAAAGCTGGGAGTACCGCCGCAAGCTGCGCCGCTTCGCCCCCGACCTGCAAACCGCCCACAGCGCCGCCCAACTCGACGCCCAGCACGTCAAGGGACATTTCAACGATCACGGGCATCCGGTGCTTCAGCAGTACGGCGAACGCCTGCGCCGCTACGATCTGGACGCGCTGCGCCTCGCCGGGGATTAGCCGCTACGCACGAACGGCGGCGCGCAGTCCGGCGACGAAATCGTTCTTGCCGCCGTTCGCCGGATGCCGAATTTTGACGCAGGAAATGCCCATACTCGTCAGCAGCCCGTAGCCGACGTTGCCCACAGCGATGATCTTTTTGGGCGCGAGCATGTCCAGCAGGTCGCGCACGAACGGTTCGCCAACCGGGATTTCAGTGACGCGCGGCGTACGGTTGGTGAGCGGCTTGCCGGGCTGGTGCGGATGCAGCGGGTACGCGCCCCAGACCAGCGGCACGATGCCCAGCTCCGGGAGCAGACTCCACAGGATGCTCGCTGATTGCTCGCCGAAAACCGCCTCGAAACCAGGCTCCGGCACATCCTGATAACCGTGCTCCACACCGAACATCGCCAGTTCCGGCACGCCCTCACGCAGAATCCGCCGGCTTGTCATCGGCACGCCGGTCAGCCGCATCCCGCGATAGCCCGGCGCTTCCGCGATCAGCGCGATTCGGGACTGGCGCGCCGCCACATCTTCGAGATAGCGCTGCAAATTGGCGCGGCGCAGGGCGTTATAAGGACTGCTCCCGGCTTCGAACGGGTTGTAGGAGTCGTCAGTCGAGGCGACGCGGGAGAGACGTTCCACAAAAGCGGCGAAATCGTTCACTTTACAGTATCCCCAAATGAAGCGGGGCACGCTGGTGCGTGCCCCGAATAGTGCGTAATTCTGACTACCGCCGTCTGAGGCTAGTGCATCACCGCAGAAAGCGTATCACACGCCGGGCACGAGCCGTCAGGGCGAAAGATGGCGTAGCCGCCCATCGGGTCGGTATCGGTGAAGAACGGGAAGTCCACGTTCCAGACGATCATCAGGCGCACCTTGCCGCTCTGCGCGGAGAGCGTCGCCGCGCTCGCCAGCCATGACGCCTGCTGCTCGACGGTCGTATTGTTCGCCCAGGCGAAGTTCGCCGGGATTGCCTGACCGTAGCCCTGCCCCGACAGATAGCCGAGTTCGGTGAAACACACCGGCTTGCCGCCGAACGGACCGTAGCCACGCTGGAGCATCGAGCCGAAGTAGTACGTCGGGTAGCCGCCGCGCGGGTCGCCGCTGTTCTGGGTGGGCGCGATGATGGCTTCGTTGTAGTGCAGCCCGACGCAGTCCATATAGCTGGCTGCGCCTGCCTGCGCCATCTGCTGCATGAATACGTCGTCGTTGCAGCCGTTGGACGTGCAGCCCGCCGAGCCGAAGAACCCGGTTGGCGCGGGCGCGCCGCTGATGACGATGGTGTTAGGGTTGCGCGTCTTGATGGCGTTGAACGCGCCGGCGCGAAGCTGGGTGTCGGTGCCGCCGTTGATCGAGCCGGCGGGCCAGTCGCGGTCGAGATTGGCTG
>JADLHH010000197.1 GCA_020848855.1 Anaerolineae bacterium
AGCAGCCCGTAGTTCCAGGGCGTGGTGGGGTACACTTCCCAGTCACCATGCGGCAGTTCGCCGCCGACTTCCACCCACGATTCGCCCATTCTGAGCGCGAACAGCAGCGGACCCCGGAAGACGGAGACTAACCCCGCGTGCCCGCGTTCGACGCGGACGGGCATAGGGAAGTTAAGCTGCACCTGATCGCCATCCTGCCAGACGCGCTCGATCTTCAACATGCTGCCCGGTGTGCTGGCGAACGACTCGTCGCCCACGCGGACGCTTGCGCCTGCTGCCCACGCGGGAATACGCAGGTGCAGCGGGAAAGCAAAGGCGTTTTCGACCGAGACGGTGACGGTGATTGCTTCGCTGAACGGGTAGTTCGTGTCGATGACCAGCGTCACACTGCCGCCGGGGAGCTTGACGCTCGCCTCGCAGGGTCCCCACGCCGCGATTGCTAAGCCGCCATCGACGCTGCCCATGATCATGCGGCTGACCAGTTTGGGCCAGCCCTGATGGAAATTCGCCTGACAGCAGCCGAAGTGCGGCGTTTGCCCGTAAATGTTGGACGTGTCGGTGTTGTCCGTCCAGTTGCGTTTGGCGACGGTTGCCAGCACCTGATTGACCTGTTGGTCGTACTGGTGCGCCCACATGTCCGGCTTGAAGGTGGCGGGGAGCGCGTTGTAGGCGACCTGTTCCAGTTGGTCGCCATAGAAAGAGTCACCGAGAATGCGTTGAAGCTCTTCGAGCGAATACATGTATTCGACCACCGCGCACAGTTCCGTGCCGGAAACGGGCGATGTGCCGTGTAAATGCTCGTCGCCGCTCCAGATGCCGTTGGGCTGCCCATGATGCGCGAGCAGGGTTTCGATGCTTTGCTTCGGCGCGTCGTGGTGCCATTCGTCTGCCGTGTTGATATACCACACGCCGCCCGTCTTGATGCCCTGCGCGTTGTTGACGACGTGCGTGCCCATGTTGTCGCGGAACTGCTGCATGGGCAGCACGTTTTCGAGCGCGTAGTTTGCTTGCAGGTTGAGCCAGTCCATGCCCTGCTGGCGCAGCTTGTCCATCAGGTCGAGCAGGCTTTCATCGCCTGTGTGGTTGTAGAGCCAGTGAACCGCGAGCAGGTTATCCGCCGCGCGCGCCGACGCCCACGAATGGAGCGGCTGCGAAACGAGCATGGTATTCATGTAGTGGCAGTAGCGCAGCATGAACGGAATCACGCGCTCGTCCTGCGTCGCGTCGTGGTAGGACATGAGCACCTTGAGCACGATCATGCGCGGCCACCAGTCCTGGTTGCTCGGACCGAACTGCCCGTTTTCCTTCTGGCTGTTGAGCACCCAGTTGACGTAACGGTTCGCTTTGGCGATGAGCTGCGCGTCGTCCAGAATGTACGCCAGCGGCACCAGCCCGTCGCAGTAGTAGGGCGCGCGTTCCCAGTCGTCGCCGCTGCCGCCGAGCCAACCGCATTTTGTACCGACATCGTCCCAGTATTCGTCGAGGTGTCCGGTAATGCCTTCTGCCTGCACGCGCAACTGGTTGTACAGCCAGCCGCGCGCCTTGACCGCGCCGACCGGCAGCCCTAAATACGCGGCGGGTTGCAGTGGCGCTTGATTCTGCGGCAGGGGAGAAGCGTAAATCGACATGTGAAACGGTTATCCTTTGGTTGCGCCGCCCGTCAGCCCACCGATGTAGTAACGCTGAAGGACGAGAAAAATAATGATGCAGGGGAGAATAGTGACCATCAAGCCCGCCTGCAACGCGCCCCAGTCGATTGCGCCGTAGTAGCCGCTGCGGACGCTGGTGAGCAGGATGGGCAGGGTGAAGCTGGTTTCCTTCGTCATGAAGATGAGCGCGGCGAGAAACTCGTTCCACGAGTTGAGGAAGGCGTAAATGCCGACCGTGATCACGCCGGGGCGGACGATGCTGAGCATGACGCGGTAGAGCATCGAGAACGGGGTGCAGCCGTCCAGCAGCGCTGCTTCTTCAATTTCGCGTGGCACGCTGTCGAACGAGTTCCGCATGACGAAGACGCCGAACGGAAGCTGGAAGGTGATGTAGACCAGCGCCAGCCCGAACAGCGTGTTTTGCAGCTTTAGCCCGGTCAGAATGAGGAACAGCGGGATGAGAATGGACTGGAACGGGATCATCAGCGTCATCAGAATCAGCACGAACAGCACATTTTTGCCGCGAAAGCGGAAGCGCGAGAAGCCATAGCCCGCCAGCGTGCTGAGCACCGTCGAGCCGAGCACGGTCATCAGCGCCGTGCCGACGCTGTTGCCGACGTAATTCCATACGCCGCGCCCGTACTCGTTGAGCTTGATGTAGTTGCGAATGTCGATCTGCGACGGCAGAAAGGTCGGCGGAATGGCTGAAGCTTCCGCAGGTGGCTTGAGCGAACTGATTGCCGACCAGACGATGGGAAACAGGAACAGCACCGCCAGCACAATGCAGAGGACGTAAATCAGGGCGCGCCCCAGCCGGAAAGCAGGCGTTTTGGTTGGAGATTTGGAAACTGCCGCAGCCATTGGTTGCCCCTTTAATAACTGGTTTCGTCGCGCAGCACGCGAAGCTGAATCACGCTCAGGATGACCAGCACGACGAGCAGCACCATTGACATGGATGCGCCGTAGCCCAGCTTGA
>JADLHH010000198.1 GCA_020848855.1 Anaerolineae bacterium
AAAGTGGGAATAAGCTGGACGACAAACGGGATCATCATCGTGATCAGCAGCACGTTGAACAGCAGGTCGCGCCCCGGAAAGCGGATGAAGGCGAAAGCATAGGCGACCAGCGAGCAGACCAGCAGCCCGCCGATCAACGCAGCGGCGACCACGACCAGCGAGTTACGCATGTACAGAAACATGGGCTGCGTGTTGAACAGAGTCAGGTAATTTTCCCAGACGGCAGGGTTGGGGATCATCTCGATTTGCCGGGCGGTAATGGCATCCTTCGCCTTCAGCGAGGTCGAGAGCGTCCAGAGCAGGGGAAACAGCATGACCACCGCCCCGCCGATCAGAACGAAATACGCCACGCTCTTACGCAGACGCCGAACCAGTGGGTTTTCAATCATGTCAATCGTTCCCGTAAAAGACCCAACGCTTAGACGTTCGGACCATGACCAGTGTCAGCGCCAGCACAATGATGAACAGCACGACCGTCAGCGCCGAGGCATAACCCAGATTGAAGTACCGGAAGACATTGTTGTAGATGTGAACCACGACCAGCAGCCCGGACTGCAGCGTGCCGCCGTCGGGACCGAACAGCACGTACACCAGCGCGAACGACTGAAAACTGCTGATCACGCCGATCACCAGGTTAAAGAAGATGACCGGGGTCATGAGGGGGATGGTGATGTAACGCAGGCGGTGCAGCCGCCCGCCACCGTCAATGGACACGGCTTCGTACAATTCCTCCGGCACAGCCTGCAGCCCGGCGAGGAAGATCACCATCTGCGCCCCGAAGCCCCACAGGCTGATGATGATCAGCGTCGGCATGATCGTGCTGGCGCTGGTCAGCCAGCGCTGCGGCGTCAGACCGAGGTTAAAGAGGAATTCGTTGATCACGCCGTAGCGGGTGTTGAACAGCCAGCTAAACAGCACAGCGCTGGCGACAATCGGCACAATGGACGGGATGTAGTAGATGACGCGGAAGACGCCCATCGCCCGGATGCGCATATTGAGCAGCAGCGCTATGCCAAACGCCAGCAGCAGGCTCAGCGGTACGCTCAGGGCGGCGTACTGAATGGTGTTGCCCAGGCTTTGCAGGAACAGCGGATCGTCGTTGAACATGCGGGTGTAATTGGCGAACCCAATCCAGTTGAGCGTCGACCCGCCCATCCTGAAATCGGTGAAGCCCAGCACCACGTTGGCAACAAACGGGTAGAGATCGAAGATGATCACCGAAAGGAGCCAGGGGGCGATGAAGAGATAGCCAACCCACCAGTTGCGCGACCACCGAGAGGTGGTGGAGCGCGCATTAGCGCGCGCTCCATTCTGGCTTTGTTTCCTGTGAGCCTCAGCACTTATGCTCATTCGGCATCAACACCAGCCCAGTACTCGTCAAGAAGCGCCTGGGACGCGGCGGCGGCATCGTTCAGCGCCTGTTCCACAGTCTTGGTGCCCAGCAGCGCACCCTGGATGTTCTGGGAGACGATGTCGGTAATCTGCGACTGCACCGGCGTGATCGTCAGGCTGACTTCGTGGCTGAAGGCGTCCAGCACCGTGTCCCAGTAAGGGTTGATGTCGCTGTAGACGGAATTTTCGTTGCAGGCGCGCACCGGCGACGGGCGCTGCTGCCCCAGCATGAACTGGCATCCGCCCTGGGGGTCTGTCCCCAGGAAGGCAATCCACTTGAAGGCGGCTTCTTTCACATCGTCCGGCAGCGCCGCAGGAATGACGTAGCCCCAGGTGAATGCCAGCCCGCTCACGCCAGCGCTCACGGCTTCAGGATGCGCCGAGTTGTACGGACGCAGTCCCACGCCCCAGCGGGCGGTGTCGTTGTACATGTCCGGGTCCCAGGTCTTGATGATGTTGAACTGCGACGTGTTGCCGAACCAGAGCGCCATCGTGTCCTGGTAGAAGGGGAAGTCGGCGCTGTTGTCGTCGGTGTCCTGGAAGAAGTCGATCATGTTCTCCAAGCCGCCGAAGTAGTTGTTGGTGTAGTCGACCAGCCACTGCAGCGTTTCCACGCCGCGCTCGCTGTTGAACAGCACCTGCCGTCCATCATCCGACAGGTACTGACCGCCGTTGCTGGCGAGCCACGAGGCGAAGGCGCTGTTGATGTCGGGACCGAAGGGGAAGGTGGCGATGACTTCAATGCCGCGCGCGTCGATCTTGTTGACGCCCTCCGCCAACGTGATCATGTCGTCCCACGTTTGCGGTCCCACTTCGGGGTCAAGTCCTGCCTGGGCGACGAGATCTTTGTTGTAGAAGAAGAAGCTGGTGTTGCCGCCGGCGGTCGGCATGGGCAGCGCCCAGACTTCACCGTTCAGCATCTGGTTGTTGATTTCGCTCTCGTAGAACACGTCATATACGTCGATGCCAGCCGCTTCCAGATAGGGACTCAGCGACTGGAGACGTCCTTCGCTGGCGTACTGGTAGGTCTGCACACGCGCCGACATGATGACAGCCGGCGGGTCGCTGCTGAGCAGGCGGGTAGCGATCTGTTCAGCATAGCCGTCGAGCGGCATGACTTCGTTGATGACATCGATGCATGGGTTCTGCGACTCGAACGTGGCAATGATTTCGTCCATCAGAACCTGGCGCTCAGCGCCCCAGACGTTGGTGAAATCGATGGGGATAACGGTTCCGTCGCAGGTCTGTGCCTGGACGCTCAATGAGGCGGATAGCAGCGCAAGACAAGCGATCAATACGATAAAGAGACGATTTTTGTGAACCATCTTGTACTCCTATATTGTATGTAAAGCGAGCTATTTGCACACAGAAACAGCCAATTAGCTACCGCAGTCCTCCTTTGTCATGCTCGTGGCACATCCGTCGTTTTTCCAATCATGAAAGTGCATGGAACCAAAATGTGCTGCGCCGGCTTACCCGGATTCGCCAGACGAGCGATCAGAAGCCGGACGGCTTCGATGCCGACGGTATGACGGTCGAGCCACAGGCGCGTCGCCCCGTGCATACCGCCGTCCCGGTCGATGGGATCGAGCGTGATCACGGAAATATCGTTGGGGACGTGAACCCCCAACTGGGACAGCGAGAACATTAGCTGCTCGAAATCGCCCCGATCCGTGCTGATGAGCGCGGTCAAACGATGTGTTTCGATGATCTGGCTGAGCGCTTCCGGGTTGAGCCTGTCCGACCTGACTTCGAACAACTGCGCCCCGTCGAATTGAGCCACCGCCATCTGGCTTCCCCGGCGCATGTCCTGACTGTGAATGAATTCGGGGTTTCCCTGAATCAGCCCAATCCGCCGATGACCGAGATCGAGCAGGTGTCGGGTCGCCACCTCACTTCCGGCGGCGTAGTCGTTCACGACCCAATCAAGGTCATAGCCGCTGAGACTGCGCCGCCCGATGAAGACGAACGGGTATCCTTCTTCGATCAGGCGCTGCAGTTCCTGATAATCGGGGTGAACGCCGAGCAGAACGCTTCCGTCCGCCAGACGAAGCGCGTTCGCGCCCTTCTCGTAAATCTCTTTCACGCCCCCCGGCTGCGAGTGCGTGAACAGCAGAACGTCGTACCCCTGCTTGCCGGCTTCTTCCTGTATGCCGAGGAGATACGGGAAAAAGACATCCGCCTGCACCGACGGGAACGTCGCCTCGTAGGTGAAGACGCCGATCAGATTGTTCTGCCCGCGAGCGAGCATCTGCGCGACGGGGTTGGCGGTGTAGCCCAACTGAGCGGCGGCTTCCAGCACGCGCTGACGGGTGTCTTCGCTAATGGGAATGCTCTGACCGGATTTCCCGTTCATGACCCGCGAAACGGTCCCGGTGGAGACTCCGGCGAGCCTGGCAACATCAGCTTGCTTCGGTGTTCTGTTTGACACGAGAATTATCCCATCGTATTCGTGCAAGCGCTTCGCGTAAAGCGCTTGCATAACCCAATATAGGGTGAAACGGGCAGATTGTCAACAAGTTTCAAGGACATCTGCCGGAACGCTGTTCCGTTGTGATTCTACCGGGATGCACCGTACACGGGAATTTCACGCAGGGGATTTATGCGCTTCGGAATCTGGAGCAGGTCGGCGCGCGCCTCGAACAGCGACCACAGCAGCGCGCCGAGTTCGCTTTCCGGCACGAGGTATTCGAGCCTGTCGAAGCGGGCGAACGGCGCATCCGGGCGCGAATATTCCGGGTCAGGCGCGACCATCAGCAGGATGTGATCGTATGGCTCACCGTCGTAGTAGCGCTTCAGCCAC
>JADLHH010000199.1 GCA_020848855.1 Anaerolineae bacterium
ACCAGTTTTTTGTGCAACATATACTAAATTAAAGCCAGCTCAACGAAGATTAAATACCAGAGTAAGGTACGCGATTTAACGATTCGACAACGAAAATTAAGCCAGGATTGCCAATTCAGCCGATTTTGCCCGAATTTGGAGCGCTCCCAGTGATGATCTGTCATTTTGTGACAATTAGAACTAGCGATAATCCGGTATTCCGCACACTGCTTTATGAAAGAACTGTGAAAAGAAGTGTTTGACTTTGGTGTCGGCTTTTCATATACTACTCTTGAGAAACGAAATAGACGTGTGGGGTACTAAAAACACTTTTTATAAAAACCTTAATACACCCCGCACCACAAACCAAACGCCCCATTTCGATGGGGCGTTTTCCATTGGAGTCTCTGCCACATGACCAGACAAAAACGAATGTACGGGACGTGGGACAGCCCGATCGCTCCCGCGATGATCGCTTCTCGGCTGCGCTTCGCTGACGTTCAGTGGTGCGGCGAAACGCTCGTCTGGGCGGAAGGGCGTGGATCGCAGGGCGTGCTGGTCGCGCAGACCGGCGCGCAGGCTCCCCGCGACCTGACCGACACGAACATGTCGGTGCGGGGGCGCGTCGGCTATGGCGGCGGCGAATTCACCTGCGCCGATGGCGTGGTCTATTTCGCCGGTCCTGGCGGGCGGCTGTATCGCGTCTCGCTGGATGGCGGCATCCCCAAGCCGATCACCCCGGCGTTTGGCGCGGCGGCGGCTCCCCGCGTTTCGCCAGATGGGCGCTGGGTCATCTACGTGCATCACGACGAAGGCGTCGACGGGCTGGCGCTGGTCGATGCTGCCGGGGAGATGTTCCCGCGTAAGCTGGCATACGGCGCTGATTTCGTCATGCAGCCCGCCTGGCATCCCGACGGCAGCAGGATCGCCTACGTCGCCTGGAATTTCCCGCAAATGCCCTGGGACGGGTCGCTGCTGCAGCTCGCGTACCTCAAGCGCGACGCCGACGGCGTTCCGGCGCTGGATCGCGTCGAGACGCTGGCGGGCGACACGAATACCTCGCTGTTCCAGCCCGAATTTTCGCCGGACGGCAAGACTCTCGCCTACGCCAGCGACCAATCCGGCTGGTGGCAGCTTTATCTGTACGATCTGGCGAGCGGGACGCATACCCGGCTCACCGACGCCGACGCCGAAGACGCCGCGCCCGCCTGGGTGCAGGGCGTGCGGACGTTCGCGTGGTCGCACGACGGCAGGGCGATCTACTTCATTCGCAATCAGGACGGGCGCTCCAGCCTGTGGCGCTGCGAAGTCGCCAACCACAAGCTGCGGCGCGTCACAGCGCTCGATCACTACGGCTATATTCGCCAGATTTCGGCGTCGCCGCTGGGCGGGCAGGTCGCGCTGCTGGCGTCGTCCAGCACCATCCCGGATCGCGTCATCACCTGTGAAGTCGAGCACGAAATCGTGGCGACTATCCCCCAGCCGACCGAAACGCCGACCGTCAGCGTGATCGTCGATGACGACCGCGACGAGGAATGGGTGCGGCGGCGCAGCGGCTCGGAGATGCTGATCGAGCATTACGCTCAAGCCCAGCCGATTGCGTGGACGGGGCACGACGGCGAGACGGTCGATGGGCTGTACTCCCCGCCGACCAGCCAGGAGTTTGAAAGCACGGGCGCGCCGCCGCTGATCGTCAAGGTGCATGGCGGACCCACCAGTCAGACCCCCCTGAGCTTTTCTGCCGAGGCGCAGTTCTACACTACGCGCGGCTATGCCTTTCTGGAAGTCAACCATCGCGGCAGCACCGGCTACGGCAAGGTCTACCGCGACAAGCTGCTGCACGACTGGGGCAGTTATGACGTGGAAGACAGCGCCAGCGGCGCGCAGCATCTCGTCGGGCAGGGCTTAGCCGACCCGCAGCGACTAGTCATCCTCGGCGGGAGCGCGGGCGGCTATACCGTGCTGCAGTCGCTGGTCTCCAAGCCGGGTTTCTGGCGCGCCGGGGTGTGCCTGTACGGCATCTCGAACCAGTACACGCTGTCGCTCAACTTCGACTGGAAATTCGAATCGCGCTACAACGACATGCTGCTCGGCGAGCTGCCGGAAGCCGAGGCGCTGTTCCGCGAGCGCTCGCCGCTGTTCCACGCCGACCGCATCCAGGACGCCGTGATCATCTTCCAGGGCGAGGACGACCAGGTCGTGCTGAAGTCGCAGTCCGATAGCATCGTGGCGGCGCTGCGCCGGCGCGGCGTGCCGCACGAGTATCACGTGTTCGCGGGCGAGGGGCACGGCTGGCGCAAGCCGGAGACCATCGAGCGCTACTACAATCTGGTGGTGGACTTCCTGCGCCAGTATGTCATTTTCGGCGGGTGATTCCCGACCGACAACGTTGATCTCACCTCGTTTCGTGCGATGCGGGGTGAGGTCAGCATACTCGCAGTTTCTCGCCGCTGATCCCCTTTGAAACTGCCTCATAGATCGAGTATGCTCAATTGATGGCTTAATCGGTCATTTTCGGTTCAGCGATGCGACGAATCGGCTTTCTCATTCTGCTGTTGCTGCTTGCGGGCTGCAATCTTGAATCGTTCGACGCGGTGACACCGCCGCCGACGGCAACCGCGTACGTCGCGCCGACGCCGTATCGCGGACCCACCGCCATCGTCGCGCCGACGCTGATCGGCTCCGGCTCCAATACCGGGGCGCAGACCGTCCCCGGTACGCCCGTGACTGTCATTCAGCCGACTGCCGCGCCGACGCAGCAGACTATCCCCATTCCGCAGGCGCCTGCAGGCTCGCAGAACGTGATCGAAGCTTTCTTCGACAACCTGGTCATCCCGCTGATCAGCTTCGTCTACTCCTTCGTGACCGAAGGCGCGGCGACGCTCTGGCTGTTCGCCGGTGCGCAGGGTGGGGCGCTGGCGCAGCTTTTGTGCTGCCTTGTCCCGGTGCTGGTTGTCGGCGGGCTGCTGCTTCGCCGCCTGCGCGTCGGTCGCTGGCGCAGGTGATTTAGCCCGCAGCGGCGGCGCTCGCCAGCGTCTCGGCGAGCGCGTCATAAGCCGGTTTCGCGTTCAGGTCTTCGTCGAGCGGCAGCGCCCAGTCGTCGTGACCGACGAAAGCGGGAATCCACGAATAGCGGTCGGTGAATCCCCAGGTGATGAAGGTGTCGCAGTTCGGCGCGTCGATGCAGGCTTGCAGCACGTTGCGGTAGACCTGCGCCTGCGGCTCCAAGCCATCTTCGCGCGCCCCGTCGCCGATCTTCACGTCCATCTCAGTGATCTCGACCTTCAGCCCCAGCCTACCGAAGCGATCCATCACGCCGCGCACCGTATCGACGCTCAGCGACGGAAGCTGCCGGGCGGAGACGTGCATCTGCAGCCCCACGCCGTGAATCGGCACACCTGCTTCGACCAGCCCGCTCACCAGATTGAAGACGTTGTTGGTCTTGCGCCCCGGCGTGTCGATATTGTAGTCGTTGTAGAACAGCAGGGCGTCGGGGTCGGCTTCGTGCGCCCACTGGAACGCCTTGGCGATGTATTCCGGTCCGATGGCGCGCAGCCAGATGGTGTCGCGCAGGTCGTCGCCGCTGTCCGGCAGCGCTTCGTTGACCACGTCCCATTCCTGGATGCGTCCCTTGTAGCGCCCGACGACCGTCTTGATGTGGTTTTCGAGGATGGCTTCCAGTTCTTCCGGTGAATACTTGCTTTCGTCCAGCCAGCCCGGCTGCTGGTTATGCCATACCAGCACATGCCCGTGTACCCGGATGCCGTTGGCTTCCGCCCAGTCGACCAGCGCGTCGGCGTCTGCCCAGTTGTAGGTGTCCGGCGCGGGGCTGAGCGGACCGTACTTGAAAATATTCTCCGGCGTGATGATGTTGAATTCCTGCGCCGCCCGCTGGAGATACGCCGCGTCGTTGTGAAATGCGCCGGTGTTGATCGCCGCGCCGATGTGCATACCGGCTTCTTCGGCGAGCGCGCGCAGCGGCGGCAGCGACTCCTGACCGCTGGCGCGGGTCGCCGTCAGCAGCATCAGGGTGAGCATCCAGAATTTTCGCATGATTGAAACTCCTTTCCACAAGTGCTGCAATTGTACCTGTCCGGGGTATCGCTGCACATTTCGTTGATGCTGTGTGCCCTCCATTCTGATCGAATCCGTGCGTGAGCGGGTATAATCAGGGCATAGTCGGAGAATTTGCGATGACGATCAAACCAGCATCCGCCCAGGATGAAGTCTACGAGTTTTTGACTTCACAGCCAACTCCAGAGGAAATTATCGGCTTTCGCCCATCTGAAGAAGCCGAGGAGCGCCTCGGTTATCTGCTGGATACCAACCAGACAGATCGCCTCACCAAAGAGGAACGGGTCGAGTTAGACGAGTATCTGAAACTTGAACATTTCATGCGGATGCTCAAAATCAAGGCACGGGAGAAACTCGCGCGGGTATGACCTACGTTTCGGCTGAACTGCGCCGCGAGGTGCGCGAGCGTGCCCATCTCCGCTGCGAATACTGTCGTCTGCATGAAGAGGATGCCTTCTGGACGCATCAGGTCGATCACATTTATGCCGAAAAACATGGTGGCGAGACAGCCGAAGACAATCTCTGCCTGAGCTGTGCGGATTGTAACCGCTACAAAGGCAGCGACTTATG
>JADLHH010000200.1 GCA_020848855.1 Anaerolineae bacterium
GGGTGTAATCGGCGCGTGGATTGGGTCGCTGATCCTGATCATCCCCTGGCTGATCAACCTGCCGACAGCGGCGACGCTTGCCGCCAACGAGCCGCGCGTGACGCCGGACATCAACATCCTACTGGAAGTATTCCGCGATACGCTCTACACGTTCAGCAACGGCAGCATCGCCCTGTACGCGCTGCTGCTGGGGTTCAGCCTGCTGGCGCTGCGCTCCTTACGCGGCGCGCGCTGGATATGGGCGCTGGCGTTGATGCTAATTCCGCTGAATTTAGCGGCATACTACCTGTTCAGCCTGAACGAGCCGCGCTACAGCCTCGCGATACTGCCGCTGCTGGCGCTGCTCGGCGGGTACGGCATCTATGAACTGGAGCGGCGGCGCGTCCCCGCGCTGGCAATCATCGCCGTGTGGGCGGCAAGCTTCTTCGCGGTGGAAAACTCGTTCTCGGTGGAGCGGATGCTGCAACGCTGGCCCGGCGCGCCAATCCGCGAGATGGCGGGCGTGCTGCAAGGACACGTCAGCCCCAGCGATGTGATCATCGACCTGCTGGGGAGCGAAGACCGCCCGACACTGGTGAATACGCCGCTGGTGCATTACATGGGCAACCTCGGCGCGCGGATCGAAGTGGTCGAAAACAGCACCTTCCCCGGCACGCAGGTCTTCGCGCAGCGCGTGCGCGACGCAGTGGGCGACGCTGACCGCGTGTGGATGCTGAACGACCCGCGCTGGGAGCTTGAAGAACGAGGGCTGTTCGAATACGTAATGAACGAGCAGAACCTGTACCACTGCGGGACGCTGGCAAACACGGAGAATATGATAATCGAGGGGTTCGGGCGCATTCGCAATAACACGCCCGCGTGGGATTTTGGCGGCATCGTAGACGTTTCGCTGATGAGCGCGCCGCGTGTTGCCGATGGCGTGATGCAGTTGTGGCTGGGGTATGAGGTTGACGAGAGCGTGCCAGCCAACACATATTCAACCGCCGTCCACCTGCTCAACCAGACGAGCCAACTGCTCACCCAGCGCGATACCGGGCTGCCCGCCGCCGGGACATCGTGCCAGTACGTAGAAGTGCCTGTAGACGAACTACCTACGGGGGGATACCGGCTGAATCTGGCGGTGTACAACTGGCTGACGGGCGAACGACTAAGTGCGCGGACGCCAAACGGGGAAACGACGGATTACCCGGAGATCACGGCGGTTGAGATGCCGTAAGCTAGAGATTCAGTCGCTCCCGGCGCTGAGGGCGCTTTCGACTACAACGGGCAGTGTGAACGAGAAGATGCTGCCACCCGCCGGGTTGTCGTCAATCCAGATGCGCCCGCCGTGCGTCTCGGCGACGAGGCGGCAAAACGTGAGCCCCAAGCCCGTGCCGCGCCGCGAACCTTTGCGCCCGCGCACCTGCACGAAGCGATCGAACAGGAGCAGCTTATATTCGTCCGGCACGCCGGGACCCGCGTCGATCACATCGACCCGCACGAAACCCGGTGCTGCGCCTTCCGCCCCCGGCTCGTGGGCGCGAACGACCACCTGACTTTGCGGCGGGCTGAACTTGAGCGCGTTGTCCATCAGGTTGAGAATCAGCCGTTCAACCTTGTCAGCGTCGATTTGCAGCAGCGGCAGGTCGGCGCTGATTTCCGGCATCAGCGTAATTTCCAGTTCTTCCGCCAGCGGGCTGAGTTCGATGCAGACGTTATCGACCAGCGTCAAAAGCTCGGTCGGCTTGGTATCCACTTCCAGCCCGCTTTCCATCTTCGATACGTCCAGCAGCGAATCGACGCGGTTGAGCAGCTTATTGATGGCGCGGCGGCTGGAATCGGTAGTGGTTTCGATGATCGGACGAAATTCGCTGTTCTTGGGCGTGATTTCGGTCAGCACCTTAAGCGCAGTGGTGACGGCGGTCAGCGGGCTGCGCAGGTCATGGACGAGCATTTGCGAGAGTTCTTCGCGGGTCTTCGCCAGCCGCATTTCTTCGGTTTCGTCGTAGAAGACCAGCAGCACGCCCTGCGGATTATCGCGCTCGTCGTAGACCGGGAAAATCTGGCGTTCGACGTAAATCACGCCGTCGTCCATCTCGATAGTGAATTTCTTCGCCTCGCGCGGGGCTAACCCGGCAGGCGCGCGCAGTTCCTTGACGACGCGCTGAATCTCGCCGCCTGTGCGGAAGCCAAGCCGCGCCGCCAAGCCCAGCGCCGACGTCTTAAGCAGCCCATCGAGCGACCTGCCGATCAGGTCATCAGGGTTCAAGCCAAGCAGATCAACGCGCGGGTTCGCCAGCACAACTTCGCCCGCCGTGTTGATCAAAATCAGCGCCTCTTTGACCGTGTTCAGGATCAACTGCACACGGTCACGCGCTTCGGAAACGTGGCGGAACAGGCGGGCGTTTTCGATGGCGATGATCGCCTGATTTGCGAGCTGGCGCACGAAATAGCTGTCTTCCTCGCTGAAGGCGTTCGGCTGGGCGCTTTCCAGCACAATTACGCCTTCGACGCTCTCATTCCACATGATCGGCGCGGTCAACTGAGCGCGCGCGCCGGGAAGCAGCGCCTCGCTGCCGGGCTGCGCGAGGATGTCGCTGATCAGCACGGGAGCTTTCGTATGAATCGCGCGGGTGATCGCTTCCACCGTCAGCAGCTTGACCGCTGCGCCCGTCATCGCTTTCGGGTAGCCCATCGCCGCCCAATGCTCGACCTGCCCTGCCCGGTTGAACATCAGGATAGCGGCGGCATCAGCAATGGTGGTATTGGTGACGTATTCGGTCACCAGTTCGCAGATACCCTGCACTTCAAAGGTCGCGGTGAGGTGATTGCCGATGTTCGACAGCGCGAGCAGTTGCCCGGCGCGCTGTTCGAGCGCCTCGTCAGCGCTGGTGTACAGCCGCGCGTTATTGATCGCCTGAGAACACTGGTTGGCGAAGGTACGCAGCAGTTCGATGGTTTCGGCGCTGAAGGCGCGCGCTTCGTTATAGTACAGCGCCAGCACTCCCAGCCTATTACCCTGAAACGAGAGCGGCAGTTCGAGCCACGCGGCTTTGCCTTCGCGCCGCATCGTTTTGCGCAGGGCGGCGGCGCGCGGCTCGGCTTCAACATCCGCAATGACGATAGGCTGCTGCATGGCGGCGGGATACGTGCCCGCTTCAGCGGCGAGGACTGGCGGCGGCGGGTTGGTCTGAAACGCCTCGCTCAACCCGGCGCTGCCCGCCAGCGTGAGCGTCA
>JADLHH010000201.1 GCA_020848855.1 Anaerolineae bacterium
CCAGCTTATCCGTAACGGCGTACTGATCGACGGCAGAGGCGGCAAGCCGCTGAGCAGCGCCGCTGTCCTGATCGACGACAACAAAATCCGCAGCGTCGGTACTGCCGACAGCATTTCGCTGCCCAACGCCGATATCACGATCATCGACGCGAAGGGCGGCACGATTCTGCCGGGGCTGATCGACACCCACGTCCACATCACGATGGAAGTGGGCAACATGCTGAAGATGATGCAGACGCCCTTCTCGCTGCACTTCTACCAGTCGGTTAATTACATGCGCCGCACGCTCGACGCGGGCATCACCACCGTGCGCGATGCGGGTGGGGCGGACTTGGGCGTCAAGCAGGCGGTCGAGCAGGGCATCGTGCCGGGACCGCGTATGCAGATCAGCGTGACGGTGCTGGGAATCACCGGCGGGCACGTCGATGGCTGGATGCCTTCAGGGATCAGCCTCGATTTGTTCCCGCCGTATCCGGGCAATCCGTCCGGCATCTGCGACGGCGTGGAAGAGGTGCGCAAGAAGGTGCGCGAGGTGCTGCGCGCCGGGGCGGAAGTCGTCAAGATTTGCTCGACCGGCGGCGTCCTCAGCCCAACCGACCACCCGGAATTCACGCAGTTTTCGCCGGAAGAACTGGCGGTGATCGTGCAGGAAGCCGCATACCGGCGCGGCACGAAGGTCATGGCGCACGCGCAGGGCGCGGAAGGCATCAAGAACGCGGTGCGCGCCGGGATTCACTCCATCGAGCACGCGATTTATCTGGACGACGAGGCGATTGACCTGATCCTCGAACACAATACGTTCGTCGTGCCGACGCTGCTCGCGCCGCTGGCGGTGGTAGAGATCGCCGAGTCGACCGGCAACATGCCCGAATACGGCGTGCGCAAGGCGAAAGAGACCATCGAAATCCACCGCGACAGCATCGCCAAGGCGTACCAGGCGGGCGTTCGCATCGCGATGGGCACGGACGCGGGCGTGATGCCGCACGGCACGAACCTGCGCGAACTGGGGCTGATGGCGGGCATCGGCATGTCGCCGATGGAGACTATCGTCGCCACGACCAGGATCGCCGCCGAGTGCCTCGGCTGGCAGGATCGGGTCGGGACGATTGAGGCGGGCAAGCTGGCGGACGTGATCATCACCAGAACCGACCCGCTGACCGACCTGCGCGCGCTGGAAAAGCCCGACAACATCGTGCTCGTGATGAAAGACGGCAAGATCGAGAAGGATTTAAGATAACCTGTCGAAGATAGGTGCGAATAGACATTCGTTCATGAGGATCGGTCATGCTAACCCCGGTTGAACAGATGCTTTTCATCCTGCTGGCGCTGTTCGCGCTCGGCGCGACCTACGTCGGCTTCAAAGAGATTTACGACATCGTCATGCGCGGGCAGCGCGAACTGTTTCTTGACCGGCTGCCGCAGCGGGCGATCACCGCGCTGCGCGTGTACCTGACGCAGAACACGACGCTGAAGATGCGCCGCCGGCTGGTGACGAGCCTGTTTCACCTGGCGGTGGTGTGGGGCTTCACCTACTATTCCCTCGTCAACCTCGGCGATCTTCTTGAAGGCTTCATCCCGAACTACAAGTTCCTCGCCGAAACCGGGGCGCTGTACGACCTCTATAAGCTGGTCGGCGACGTGCTCAGCGTCGGTGTGCTGGTGGGCGTCGTCTACCTGATGCTGCGGCGCTTCTACCTGCCGGCGCGCAAGGAACTGACGTTTCACGACAACGTGCTGCTTCACCCGAAGGTCAGGGCGGGCGGCGTCCGGCGCGATTCGCTGATCGTGGCATGGTTCATCCTGATCCACGTCGGCTCGCGCTTTCTGGGGCAGTCGGTGCAGGTGTCGGTCGCGGGGGGCGACCTCACCCGCCCATTCGCCACGCTGATCTCGCCGATCTGGGGCGGTCTCAACCCCGATGGCGCGGTGCTGATGGAGCACGTTTTCTGGTGGACGGCGCTCGGCGCGATCCTGCTGTTCTTCCCGTATTTCCCATACACCAAGCACGCGCACCTGTTCATGGCGCCGCTCAACTTTCTGACGCGCCCGCGCCGCACCTCGCTGGGCGAGATGGAGAAGATCGACTTCGATGACGAGACACGCGAGCAGTTCGGCGCGCATCGCCTTGAAGACCTCGACAAGACGCAGATACTCGACGCCTTCGCCTGCATTATGTGCAATCGCTGCCAGGACGTGTGCCCGGCGTACACCACCGGCAAGGAGCTGTCGCCATCGGCGCTGGAGATCAACAAGCGCTACATGATCCGCGACCAGATGAGTGGGCTGGCGGCGGGCGAAGCGTCGCTCAACCCGTTGATGGGCTTCGCCATCAGCGAATCGGCGGTGTGGGCGTGTACCTCGTGCGGTGCGTGCATTGATATCTGCCCGGTGGGCAACGAGCCGATGTTCGACATTCTCAACATCCGGCAGGACGCGGTTTTGACGCAGGGCGAATTCCCGGCGGAACTGCAAACGGCGTTCAACGGCATGGAGCGGCAGGGCAATCCCTGGGCGAACCCGCGCGGCGACCGCTTCCGCTGGGCGAACGGCATCGACGTGCCGACGGTCGAGGATAACCCCGATTTCGACATCCTGTACTGGGTGGGCTGCGCGCCGAGCTACGACCCGCGCGCCCAACTGACGGCGCGGGCGTTCGTCAAGGTGATGCGGTCAGCGGGCGTCAACTTCGCCGTGCTGGGCGAACTGGCACGCTGCACCGGTGACGCGGCGCGGCGGGCGGGCAACGAGTATCTGTACCAGGAGATGGCGTCGGCGAACGTCGAGACCATCAACGAAGTGTTCAGCGGGCGCAAACGCCGGATCGTGGCGACCTGCCCCCACTGCCTGCACAATCTGGGCAAGGAATACCACCAGTTCGGCGGTGATTACGAGGTTGTCCACCACACCGAGCTGATCGACGAGCTGATCGCGGCGGGCAAGCTGCCGAAATCGGCGCACCCCGACAGGCAGCCGAACGTCACCTTCCACGATCCGTGCTATCTGGGGCGGCATAACGGCGTGGTCGAAGCGCCGCGAATCGCGATTGCTAGCACGGGTGTCAATCTGGTCGAGATGGCGCGTAGCGGCACGAACTCGTTCTGCTGTGGCGCGGGCGGGGCGCAGTTCTGGAAAGAGGAAGAACACGGCGAGACCGCCGTTAACGTCGAGCGCTACGCCGAAGCGGCGGCGACCGGCGCGGAAGTCGTGGCGGTCGGCTGCCCGTTCTGTATGCAGATGTTCGAGACGGCGAAAGCGACGGCAGGCGAAGGTCCGGTCATCAAGGACGTGGCGGAACTGATCGCCGAGCGGCTGCCTACCCCTGAAGCCATCTGACAACGCATCCCGCTTGACCAACAAACGAGTCCTGTCGTCGTTCGACAGGACTCGTTTTCATTGATGCAGCGGCGAGGAAGGAGCTTGCCTGCTGGTCAACCAGACAGGTTTAGTACAGACATGTCAGCGTCTCGTGAGAATACCCGCCTGGACATTCATCACAGGGGATAAGCCCTTCGATGTCCATGCACATCTCGTAG
>JADLHH010000202.1 GCA_020848855.1 Anaerolineae bacterium
ACTGCCGCTGTAGACAGGCAGAACTTCATCACCAATCAAAAATCCGTCAGGTACGACCTGAACCCTACGCGCAGCACTCATTCGCGTATCACCTCATGGAAGGGGGCAAAGTTAGGATGACATTTGACCAGCATCGGCATCCATATCCCGAATGCGCGCAAGCCAGAAATCGACAAATGCGGGCGCATCGACCTGCGTGCAGACCCGGAGATTAGGTGTGCGTTCCGGGTGAGCAATGGTGCGCACCACATCGTCCAGAAATTCGATGGCGACGTGCATCCGCTTCGTGACCACGAGTTGGGTCGCCATACTCGTGTATACCGCCAGCGGATCGTGCATGAAGGTGCGCCCCTGGTAGATATCTTCCGACAGCTTCAACTCGTCCGAAAGCGACGCCATGCCTTCGAGCATGTGCTCCATCAGCGTAACCAGCGCGTCGGCAAGCGGACGCCTCCACATTCGCATGATCGCTCGCTGTTCGGTGGTCAGGAAAACCTGCGTCGTGACTTCGATAGGCACCAACGTCAGCGGGATGCCTGAGTCGAACACGAGGCGCGTCGCCAGTGGATCGCAGTTGAGGTTGGTCTCCAGCATAGGATGCCAGTCCGTGCCAGTGAAGCTAACCGCCCCGCCCATGAGGGTGATGTCCTGAATCATGTCCGCCAGCCGAGGTTCAAGCTGAAGCGCCCGCCCGACATTCGTCAGCGCGCCGATAGTGATGAGCGACAATTCGCCGGGGTAAGCTGCTGCCCGCTCGATGATGAAGCGCGCGGCGGCGTCGCGGGACGCAGCGAGATCGGCGGTCGGCGTCAGTTCGTCAGGCGACAGGATGCCCTGCCCTTCATGACCGCGCAGCTTCGGCATCCAGTGGAAGTTGGGCGGCAGCGGCATTTGCAGCGGGATGCTCGCGCCGGCAACGACCGGAACGTCGGGTCGCCCCGCCAGTTCCAGAACACGCCGGGCAATACGCGCGCGCAGCGGCGCGTCGGCGTGTACTGTCGTCACGCCTTCGATCAGCAGTTCGGGCGAGAGCGCAGCCAGCGACAGCGCCATCGCATCGTCAACGTCCGTCCCAATGTCGGTATCGAGAATGATTCGTTTCATGCGGTTCAACTAGCTTTTGACTGCGCCGAGCGTCAAGCCCTGCACAATGTAGCGCTGCGCAAAGACCACCAGCAAAAGCGCCGGAACGCTTTGCAGGATTGACCCGGCGGTCATCACCGCCCACCGGGTTTCGAATGCCGCCTGCATCGAGGCGAGCGCCACCGGCGTCGTCTTGGCGGCGACCGACGAGGTCAGCGTCACGGCGAACAGAAACTCGTTCCACATCGCCATGAAACCGAGGATGGCGACCGTCGCCAGCGCCGGTTTCGAGAGCGGCAGGTAAATTCGGTACAGCACCGACAGCCGTGTGCATCCGTCGACACGCGCCGCGTCGTCCAAATCCTGCGGAATTTCCTGAAAGAACACCGAGAGCAGCCAGACGGCGAACGGCAGGTTGAACGCTGTGTAGACGATGATCAGCGTCCAGCGGTTGTCGAACAGCCGAAGCTGCGTCGCCAGCATGAACAGCGGGACGACCAGCACCATGCCCGGCAGCATCCGCAGCGTGAGCATAAGCAGCAGCATCGGCTTGCGACCGGGAAACGACAGCTTGCCAAAGGCGTAGCCCGCCAGCGTGCTGACGATGATCATCAGGAACGTAGCGATGCCGGCAGTCACCAGCGAATTCACCAGCCCGGCGGGAATGTCCGAGACCGGCTGCTGCCCCGGCGGCAGCAGCGCCAGCGCGTCGGCATAATTCGCAAACGTCGGGCTTTCCGGGAAGATGGTCGGCGGCATCCTGAAAATCTCAAGCTGCGTCTTGAATGAGCTTGATGCAATCCACAGCAGCGGAAACAGGTCGACGATGGCGATCACGATCAGGACAAGATAGAAGAGCGTCCCGCTGATGGTGCGCCGCACGACTTTTCCGGTGTCTACCCCCGCCTGATAACGTTGAACTGCAGAAACCATAGCTTCCTCTGCCTAAAACAGCCGTACTTCCGTGCGAATGGCGCGGATGAGAATCCCGCCAATCACCATGCCGATGACGCCGATGAAAACCGACAGCGCCGCAGCAACCCCCAGGTTGCCTTCCACGAACGCCGTCCGGTACAGCAGCATCCCCAGCACTTCCGTCGTGCGACCGGGACCGCCCCCCGTGAGGACGTAGACCACGTCGAACGCGCGGAAGATCTCCGTGCTGCGCAGCAGCAGGACGATCACGGTCGCGGGGCGCAGCATCGGCAGGACAATGTGGTAGAAACGCCGGAACGCATTCGCACCGTCGACTTCAGCAGCTTCCAGAACTTCCTGCGGAAGCTGCTGAAGTGCCGCCAGCAGAATCACGGTCACGAACGGGAGCCACGTCCAGGTATCGACCATGATCAGGATGGGTAAACCCAGCGACGGGTCGGACAGCCAGCGTGGGGCTTGCAACCCGGTCTGCTCGATGAGATAGTTGATGACGCCAAAATTGCCGGACAGCAGGTAGCGCCACTGAATGCCGATCACGATTGGCGCGAGCACCATCGGCAGGATGAAAATCGAGCGAAAGATGCGCTGTCCCCGGAACTGACGGTTCAGCAGCAGCGCCAAGCCCATCCCCAGCACATACTGAACGACAACACCCCCCACCACCAGCATCAGGCTGATGCCGACCGAGTTCCAGAAGCGCGACGAGTTGAAAAGCTGCATGAAATTCGCCAGCCCGACGAATGGTTTTTCCGCCCCCGCTGGCGTCGACCACGACCACTCCTGCACGGCGATGCTCAGGTTGAAGAGCGTCGGGTACACCAGCACCGCGACGACCAGCAGCATCGCCGGAGCGACCAGCAGATAGCCGACCAACGTATCCGGCTTGAGGCTTTGGCGCCACGCCGCGCTCGGCTGAGGCGCGCGCCGGATTTCTCGCTTGCCGGTAGTCGAAGTTTCCATTACAGCGTCCGCCCTCTGGTTACTTGAAATATGCTGCTAGAATGTGGGATGGTGCCTTTCCTGCGATGCGTCTCAACGGGCATTCTCAGGGCTTCGTCATGACCATCGGTGAAAGGCACCGTCCGCACCTCGTTCATGCGCCTCAGCGCACCATCTGGACGATTTCTGCCTGGGCTTCGTCGAGCGCCTGCTGAGGCGTGGCAGCCATCGTGATGGCGGTGTTCAAAGCGACCGACAGACGCAGCATGACATTGTTGATCTGCGCCCATTTCGGCAGCGGCTTCGCCCACTGCATCTGCTCAAGCCATGCATCAATGAACGGGTTCGCCTGCTGAACCACCGGGTCGCTGGGGTCCATCGCCGAGAAGCGCGCGACCAGACCTTCGGACACCAGCAGGTCCTGCTGGCGTTCCTTGGTGACGGCGAACTCGACGTACTGCAGCGCCGCTTCTTTGTTCGGGGAATCCTTCGGCACGACCATCAGCCAGTGGTCGATCACCGCGCCGTTCTGGACGCCCGCCGGCAGCGGCGCAACCGCAAATTTGCCGGGCACGACCGACAGTTCGGGGTTGTTGCCGAGACCGACCATATACTGCCAGTTAATCGCTGTGCCGCCACGCCCCTGAATGAACAGGTTGTGGACATCTTCGTAGATCATCTCGGCGGTTTCGGGCGGCGCAACCTGATGCACGTTGACGAGATCGACGACGTACTGAAGCGCAGTCACGTTGGCTTCACTGTTGACGGTGGGGACGAGATTTTCATCCGCCAGCCCGCCGCCCGCCTGATACAGCCAGCTCACCAGCTTGAACCCCGGCTGAACGGCGCGCGCGCTGCCTTCCAGCAGCGTACCCCAAATCTTCGGGCTGCCGTCGGTTGGCTCGATAGTCAGCGCCTTGGCGACTTCCAGGTACTCATCCCAGTTGGTCGGCGCCGTCAGCCCTGCCGCCTCGATCAGATCGGTGCGATAGAAGTTCGCCGGCGTCGAATTGAGCATCGGCATACCGCGCAGAATACCCTGCAGGTCGCGTACGTTTTCGACCGACGATGGCGACAGGTCGGCGACCAGTTCGTCGTCGAACAGCCCGCCAATGTCTTCCAGGTACGGCGCGGCGGGATACATCATGGCATTCGTGATGGGGAACAGGTCGTAAGCGCCGGTCTGGGCGAGCAGTTCGGTCATCATCTTGACCTGAAGCTCGTTGAACGGCACTTCGGTAATGTTGAGGCTGTAGCCGGTCATCGCCTGGAACGCCTCACCGGTGCGGCGATAGCTCTCCGTCTGCGGGCTGGAGTGCGAAAGCATGTTCAGCACCTGCGTCGCCTGGAGCCGGTTGACGTTGAAGAGCGGTCGAGCGCCGACGACACCGTTCAGCGTCCCGGCGGCTGCCATGCTGCCCAGCAGCTTTAAGACCGAGCGACGACTCATCCGGTTGATGTCAGACATAATGGTCACCTTTCTCCGTGTAAAATCCTTCTCGCAAAGCTTCCTATCACCAGAAGATACGTCTGCTTATTTGCCGCCTCCTCGCCTAACCAACACCGTGATCGCCACGCAGGGATACCTGCCAGCCGGAATGTCTATCGCTCCCCTGCTCCACGACGACCCAAACCGCAGGAGTCGCGCACGATTAGCTCACCCTGCACCGCCACTTCGTCAACAAATTCACGTTCGCCGTTGATCTGCTGAAGCAAAATGCGCGCCGCTTCGACCCCCATCTGATACGTGGGATAGGTGATGGTGGTCAGGCTGGGGCGAATGATGCGCGCCATCGGCTGATCGTCGAAGCCGACGATGGCGAGGTCATCCGGCACTTTGAGTCCCCGGTCATTCGCCGCGTAGATCGACCCGACAGCCAGCATGTCGTTCGCCGTGAAAATGGCAGTCGGGCGATCCGGCTGCTCCAGAAGTTTCAGAGCCGCATCGTAGCCGCTGTCCAGTTCCCAGGTCGACGGCATGATAAGCTGCGGGTCGATGATCGCGCCGAAGCGCCGGTGCGCGTTGATATAGCCCTGCAGGCGGTCACGCGCCATGTAGTAGGTTTCCTTGCCGTTGATAAAGCCGATGCGCCGATGCCCCGCGTTGAGCAGGTGCATGACCGCCATCTCCGCGCCATACGCATTATCGGCGATCACCGAGTTGAGAACGGCGGTGCCGAACAGGCGCTGGCAGAAGGCATACGGCTTTTGCAGGCGCTGCAGGTACGGTATCGCCGATGCATCCCACGTATCGACGACGATCAGACCATCCACGCCACGACTCAGGAGCGAGTCAATCGCTTTTCGCTGCAGGCTGGTGTCGTTGTGCAGACTGATGATGACGCAGAAGTACCCTTCGGGATTAAGCGTGTTCTCGATGCCTTCGAAGATCGCCGTCGTGAACGGCACGGTGATGCTGTCCGCCACGATCCCGATGGTGAATGAGCGATCCATGCGCAGGGTGCGGGCGGCGATATTGGGTCGGTAGCCCAACTCGGCTGCGACCTGGAACACACGCGCCCGCGCATCGTGAGAGACGGCATGGTCACTGTTGTTGAGGACGCGGGAAGCCGTCGTCACCGAGACGCCGGCAGCTTTCGCCAACTCTCGCAGTGTGACCGTCATCGCCCACCCCCGCTCGCGCCGCAGCCGAAAAATTGACTGAAACGACTCGCGTCAAGGGAAGTTGAATCGCTGCTCGGCACATGGTCGCCGCTGAAGTTTGGGAGTTGGCAATATGGGAAACGTTTTCTAACCAAGAACAAAATCATACCTGTAACTTCACTATTCTCAATGGCAAACGTTTTCCATTAACACCCTCATTGTATCGCGGGTTGATGGGTTGTCAAGAAAATGACAGCCATGATCTAGCAGGGATGGATCGCCGCGCGTTGGGAGCAGTCCCGCAGCGGCAGGTATATCGTCGCGGCTGCCTTCGAGGGAAACGATGTCGTAATCCGTGCCGCGTTCGCGCGGATGAGCGATACCATGAAGACGCAGATTCATCGCGAAGGCTGTGGGGATATGACAAAGCCTCCCCTGCGAAGCCGGTTCGACATGCGGGTTTGTGACGTTGTACCAAATGGACATCATCCGACCAGCGTCTTGTAATGCCGTCATCATGGCGCGACAGTCCAGGTGACGAACACGTCCGTCAGAGCCGCCGAATGGTGAAAACCGAGCCGCTTCGTACAATCCGCCCAAATCAGATTGTGTATGCGCGTGCATCACGAAGTGCAGCGCCGGACCCTCCGACCCTCCCGTGTGTAACATGCACAAATTAGGACACCTCTTAGATTTGAAAGTGACCAGACATCTGGAAACGGACTGAATTCGGCTCCATGCACCTATTCGTTTGTATGTAACTGATAAAACATCGGCGGAAAACTTTGTTGCCGTTCGACGGATGGTATCAAGAACTCGTCAACTACACTACCTTTCAGCGCATAGGTCTTTGTTGCCCTGGGGGAGTTGCAATGATGAGGAAACGGAATCGCTTGTGGCAGCGCATTTTCGTAATGGCAGTCGCAACGGTTGTACTCGCGGTTTTCGGGCTGCATACGACATTCGCCCAGGGCGATACGACTGCTCCAACGATGGTCGACATCACTTCGTTGAAAATCGCTATCGACACAGCATGGGTGATGCTGACGGGCTTCCTGGTCTTCTTCATGCAGCTTGGGTTCGCCATTCTGGAAACGGGCATGATCCGTCAGACCAGCGCCGTCAATGCTCTGCTGGAAAACTTCCTTGAGGCGGGCGTTGGCGCGGTCTGTTGGTGGGTCGCAGGCTTCGGGCTGGCGTTCGGCGCAGACAACGGCAGCGGTTTGTTCGGGACAACGCTGTTTGCGCCGGGAATCGATACGGCAAGTGTGATCTATTACGGCAACATCGGTACGCTCACGATGTTCTTCTTCCAGTTCGCGTTTTGCGCGACTGCCAGCACGATCACGACCGGCGCGATGGCGGAACGCACCGACTTCATCGGCAACGTCATCTATACCGCTATCGTCTGCATCTTCATTTATCCGATCATCGTTCACTGGGTGTGGGGCGGCGGCTGGCTGTTCCGGCAGGGCTTCTTCGACTTCGCCGGCAGCAACGTCGTCCATACTGTCGGCGGCGTAATCGCACTGGTTGGCGCTTGGATGCTCGGACCACGC
>JADLHH010000203.1 GCA_020848855.1 Anaerolineae bacterium
CAGGATTTCCTGTGCATTTTCAAGGTCAGCCTGATAGTCGAGGCTGGACACACCGGTGACGATGCCGCCGTCGCTCGGAATAGCCTGCCCGTCCGCCGTAATCGTGAAGCTGGTCAGGTAGCGTTCGTTGAGCAGCGGGCGAGCCGTGTCGGTGAGAACTTCGCGCCCGTTATAGGTCACGTAGAGCGTGAAGGTCACCGGGGTCGTGTCGTTACATTCGCTCTGGAACCACACTTCAACTTCGTAAACGCCGGCACGCGGCGGGGTTTCGGTGGGCCAGTTGATGTACGAGAACGGCGTGCCTTCCGAAGCGCGGCAGCCGATGTTCCCCTGCGCCAGGAGCTGACCACCGCTGCGGATCGTCGGGCTATCGTCGAACACCGAGTCGCCCGCCGGGTCACGCACCAGCAACTGCATGTCGGCAGCGCTGTCCCACAGCAGCCGGATTTCGAGCGAGCCGCGTGGCAGGTTCACAAATTCTGCCGGAAGCTCGGTCGCCTGCGACAGCAGCGTGAGGGTGTAGGTGCCTTCCGTGCCGCCAATACGTTTAGCGTAGCGCGACAGGACGATGGTGTACGACCCTGCCTGCGGCAGCAGCGCGCCGACGATTTGTGCGTTGGTGTTGCCAATCGCCTGATCGTCGTTGGTGCGAACGACGTTGCCGGACGGGTCGAGCAGGAAGAGGAAGGTGTCCAGGCTGCCGCCGGTGGCGATGCTGTCAATCGTGACCAGATCATTCGCCTGTGCCTGGAACGAGTACGCCTGATACGGCTGCCGATTGGTGATCGCCCCGCTGACGGTCTCGCCGACCGTGATTGGCGCTGCTTCGCCGATCAGAGTGGCAGCGGCGGCGGGCAGGTCGTCGGAAACCACACCGCTCAGCCCGGTCAGTTCGCTGCTGCCATCGGCATTAACAGCGAAACCGGCGACGAACACCTGCGATTCGAGCAGCGTGCCCTGAATCGGATCGAGCGCGTTGCCGTCCACATTCACCGAAATCGTGAAGCTGACCGGCGCATCACCGGAGCACGCCTGTTGATCGTAGACCAGCACTTCGTAGCTGCCGGTCGGCACGCCGCCGGGCGACCAGGTCGCGGTTTCGAGCGGCGAAGTCGTGGTGTTGGCGCAGCCCTGGTTGGCGTTCGCGCTGAGCGAGCCGCCGCTTTCGACGGTCGGGGTTTCCCAGTACAGCGAGCCGCCGACCGGATCACGCACCTCAAGGTCGAGGTCGTCGTTGGTCGTCCATGAAAGCTGTACGGTAATGCCGCTGGTCGTCAGAACCTGGGTGGACGACACCGGCGCGGTCACTTCGGGTGTGACTTCGGCGGTCGCTTCACCGGTTGCCTCGGAGGTTGCTTCGGCAGTCGGCTCAGCCGTTGCCGACGGCGCAGCGCTGACGAGTGTCGCCGTCAGGGTGAAGGTCGCGTCGGTGAACGAATCGACTCCCGCCGACTTGAAGACCGTCAACTGATAGCTGCCGGTCGTCGGCAGCGTCACGTCGCTGAGCGTTACCTGTCCGGTGATATCGAGGTCGTAGCTCTGCGCGATGATCGTGCCAGCCGCATCGGTCAGCACGAGTGCCAGTGGAACGCCGCCCTGGTTCACGACCGACAGGGTGTACACCTCGCCGGCGCTGCCTTCAAGCGTATACACCTGAAGCAGGTTGTTGGAATTCAGCGCTCCCGATGTCGGCGTCCCCGGCGTCAGCACGTGCGTGCCCTGCGCCATCACGACCGACGGCAGCAGCACAAGCAGCAGGCATAACAGCCACAGACTCCGCTTATTGTTTTTCAGCATGGAGTTGTCCTCCTATTACAAACAATATCACTCCGGCACGCGCCGAGTGTAACCAATCGCCTACGGGAATGCCATGCGTAAACTCAACGGTTGACCACCGCTACGATCCGGCGCTGTCGGTCTGCGGCGTGGGCTGCCCCGGCGCGATATCGACGAAGCTCGTAGTACCTTCCAGCACGTTGACCGTGCGCGAAACCGGCTCGCCGTAGATATTGGCGATCACGGTGTAGCGTCCTTCGGGAAGGTCGCCAACCGCAAAGTTCTCGTTCCAGACCGGATCGGAATTCACGTCAATCGTGGTGTTCTGGAAGATGTAGGTCGTCGTCGTATCGACGTTCAAGCCGGTCGCCCAGTTGCGAATGGTGATGTCGGCATCCATGACCAGCCGCCCGCTGCCGTCGGTGATACGCCCGGCGATCACGCCGGTACCGACGTAAGGCGCCATCCATAGGACGGGGTTGTAGGTATCGCCGTAGGTAGCGGGGTCGGTGCTGTTCAAATCGCCGACGCGCACTTCGAAGTGAACGTGGGGACCGCTGACGCGCCCGGTATTGCCAACCAGCCCGACCGGATCACGGGCTTCGACATGCTGCCCGACAACCACCAGCACAGCGGATAGATGGGCGTAAAGTGTGTACAGATAACGCCCCTCGAAGCCGAAATCATGCTCGACCATCACGACGGCACCGTAGCTGTCACTGTTCTGGAAGCCGTGTCCCGCCCAGACGACCCGCCCGGCTCCAGCGGCGCGCACCGTCTGCCCGATATCGTTGGGCATGTCGATGCCGGTGTGAATACGCCAGATGTTTTCGGGACCGTCCGAGCCGAAGGGGTAATAGAACAAGCCTTTGTTGGTCGCGTTGGAATCGACGGGGCGGACGAAATAGTAATGGTCGCGCCCCAGAATGTCGTGCGAAATCGGTGGGATGAGCGGCGGCGGCTGCCACGAAGTCGCCGGGCGCGTGACCGAAATCTCAGTCACCGGGATGTCGGTCGCCAGCTGCGCGATAGTCGCGGGCGGGCGCGTCGGCGTGGCGGCGACGCTGAACTGGATGGCGGCGTCTGACTGATTCCCCACGTCGGCAGGCGAAAGCGCGGTTGCCCCCGGCTCAATCGCCAGCGTGGGCGGGGCAAAATTGGCTGTCGGGATGGCGACGGTCGGGAGCGGCGTGCTGTTGTTGCCGAAGCCCTGCTGAAGAATCTGCTGCCAGGCGTTCGCCTGCTCGGTCGGCTCCGCCTGGGTGGGGACGATGATACGCAGTTCCGGCGCGGGGCGCGAATTGAGCAAAACCAGCCCGCCGAATACCACCAGCGCGATCACGACGAGCATAAATGCCGGGATGCCTCCGGGCTGACGCTGCATGATCTACCTGTCCTTCGTCACCCGTCCGAGCCGCCGGGAATAACCGACGGGACGATCTCCAGCGTCGGGGCGCTCGGGGGCGCGGCGGGAGCCGCCGTCGGAGCGAAGCCGCCAAGCTCGCCTTCGGTGTAAATCTCGCGCATCGCGCTGTACCAGTCGAGTCCGTCGCGTTTCTGGAACGACCAGTAGTAGATGGTGTTGGAGTTAGCGCGCCAGTCGCGCCCAGCCGGGACGCGCTGCCAGCCGTAGTCGACGGCGATCTGGGTGAAGTCGACGTAGTAGCCCGCCGGAACCTGAGCGCGCACACGACCGCCGGCGTCGTAGGCTTCAACGTCGCCTTCGGTACGGCTGGCGAAATCCCAGGGAAGACTACGCAGCGGTTCGCCAAGCTGCCCGGACTGCGCATCGTCGGAGACGCGCACGTAAACGCGCCAGTAGGTTTCGACGCCGAGGTCTTCGCGCACGATTTCCATCGGCGGCGGGAAGCCAACGATGGCGTTGCGGGTGATCGAGATGGCGCGCCCGGTCATCAGCCAATTGCGCCGCTCCTCGCCCGGCTGCGGCGGTCGGGTGATGCTCCAGAAGGCGTCGTCCAGCCTGCCGAGGAAATCCCAGCCCGCCGCCTGATTGACGGCTTCGCGCATGGCATTATACGAGTCGTTCACGCGGTCGCTGAGCAGCGCCTGCTCGACCGTCACGCCCGCGATGGTGTTCAGGCGGTACGGCGGGTCGCTGTTGAGTTGATCTGCCTGCTCGACGTACAACGCTTCGGTGCGCGCCGGGGGCAGCCCGCCGGAATTGATCAGCGCTGGCGGGAGCGGCGCGCCCGTCCACGAAATCCTGGTCGCGCCGAGCGGCACGGGAATGATCGCTGTGCCAACGCCCGTCCCGCTGAACGGATTGACGATGAACTGCGTGCTATCGAACGAGTCGACGGCGGCGACGATGCTCGTCCCATCCGGCGACCATGCCGGGGTGCGACCGAGGTTGATCACCTGCGCGCCCGCGCCGGGATCGTCGGTGGCGATGACGAAAACCTTCTCCTGCCCCTGATCGAGCGCGCTGTACGCCAGCCACTTGCCATCCGGCGACCATGCCGGGTAGTCTTCCTGCCGGTCGGGCGTGCGCGTCACGTTGACGACCGTCTGCTCGTCCAGCGAGAACAGGTAGATATCCTGATTGCCGTCGCGCAGCGAAACGAACGCGATGCGTCGTCCATCGGGCGACCATGCCGGGGAATAATCCGGCGCTTCGGAATTGCTCGGCAGGCGAATGGGCTGACGCGACCCTTCCGGCTGGTCTTCCGGGCTGACCGGCATGACGTAGATGTCGAGGTTGTTGCCCTGATAGCTCTCGTAGCCCAGCCATGCGCCGTCACTGCTCCAGGTCGGCTTGCCCTGGAACGACAGATCGTAGGTCATACGGGTCGTATCGCCCGTACCGGTATCGTAAACGTAGATTTCCCAGTTGCCTTCGCGCCGCGAGGCGTACGCCAGCCGCGAGCCGTCCGGCGACCATGCGGGATCGCGGTCGTCAGCGGGGTCGTTGGTGAGGCGCAGAGGCGCGCGGCTGCCAATCGGCACCGCCCAGATATTCGTCTGCCCCATCTCACGGGCGACATACGCCATGCTGCCCCGCGCCGTGAGGATGGCGGGAACGGGCGTGGTCGTCGGCACGGGCGTGCTTTGCAGGATGGCACCTGCCGTCGGCGCGAGCGGCGACGCGAACAGCGCGCCGGTATCGACGGGGGCAACTTCACCACCACCGGTACGCGCCGGGCTGGTCGCCCACAGCACGACACCGACCAGCACCGCCATCAGGATGACGGTCACGCCGCTGAGGACGCGGTTCTGCGAGCGCAGCGGGTCTTCGGCAACGCTGGCTTCCATCTGCGCGCGGGCAGCGCGGCGCGCCATCGTACTGGACCGCGCCGCCGGGCGCAGCGAAAGCCCAAACAGCCCCAGAATGACCGACACCAGCAGCATGATAGCAGCGGCGAACGGGCGCAGTACGAACCATAACACACCGCCGATGATCGCCAGCACTGCGGCGATCCGCCTCCAGATCATGCCGATGCCATCGAGGGTGGTATCGACGAGCGCCAGAGTTCCCTTGAGACGGACTACGCCAAGTTTGTCGGTGAGGCGATATGCGCGAACGAGCATACGGATTCCGTAAGCCTTGAATGAGCTACAATTCTTACGAATTGTAGCCACAAAGCGCCACGCCAGCCAATCCGATTGGTTTGAAAAAACAAATCTGTGCTAAAATCCCCTGTAGCAGGAGTGTGCTCAACTAAACCACTGTTACGGGGAGTCGAGAGGATACGGGATGTTCAGGCTGAGAGCTGCGCTCATACTCGTCATCATATCGCTTGCGTTCGGCGCATCGGCACAGGACGGTGACGTCCATATCGTTATGCCCGGCGAGAACTTATACCGCATTGCCCAGCAGTATGGCGTGACGGTCGACTCGATCGCCAGCGCGAACGGTATCGCCAACACCTGGCGGATCGACATCGGTCAGCGGCTGGTCATCCCGACCATCAGCACACAGGTAACCGAGTCGCCGCCGCCCGAACCCGCAGTCGAACAACCTGTAGAAGTCGCGCCTGCCGTCCAGCCGACTGAACTCCCCGTCGAATATTACACGGTAGGCTATGGGCAGAGCCTGGCGCAGATCGCCGAGCGCTTCGGCATGACGCTCGGAGAGATCGCCCAGATCAACGGCATCACCAACCCGAACCTGATCTACGCTGGACAGAAGCTGATCGTCACTCCCAGCCCCGGCAGCGTCACCGCACCATCATCCAACCCCGCCAACGTCCCGGCGACGCCGATGAACACCGTGACGCACATCGTCCAGCCAGGCGAGACGCTGGCGTCGATCGCCGACCGTTACGGGATTAGCTGGCTGCAGATCGCCGAAGCGAACAACATCTACAATGCCGATTACGTCGAAGCCGGAGCGGAAATCCTGATCCCCGGCGGCTCGATCCTGGCAAACGCCGATTACAGCTTCGTCTCCGCGCCCGCCGCGCCCGCCGCGCGCATCGGCATCGGCAAGGAGATCATCGTCGACCTGAGCGACCAGCGCACGTATGCCTACGAAGACGGCAAGCTCGTGCGCAACGTCCTGTCCTCGACCGGGCTGCCCGCCACGCCCACCGTGCGCGGCTCGTATAAGGTGCAGCGCAAGTACGTCGCCCAGACGATGACCGGTCCCGGCTACTACCTGCCCGACGTGCCGTATATTATGTACTTCTTCGCCGGTTATGCCCTGCATGGAACCTACTGGCATAACAACTTCGGGCAGCCGATGAGTCACGGGTGCGTCAACCTGCCGACCGTCGAAGCCGAATGGTTCTACAACTGGACGGAGATCGGGACGCCCGTTTACGTCGAATTCTGATCGCATTATTCGCAGGCTGCCGGACGAACGGTCGCCCGGCAGCCTTTCATTTTGCCCCGCGTGACCATGAGCCAGCCCCAACCGCCGCCATCCCCGCCTGACCTGGTCGAAAGCTACGATTTCCACACCCCGTACCGGCACATGTACCTGCTGCTGGCGGCGCTCAGCATCCCGTTCATTCTGCTGCTTCCCCCGCCCGCTCCGATCATCATCGCGGCGGCGCTTGCCATCGTGCTTGGGGCGCTCCTTCTCGACGACCGACAGGCGCTCGCCAAGATTGTCCGGCGCGACCTGCCGGGTTTCGCCACGCCTGCCCACCTGTACGCCGTCGAAATTGGCTTGATCCTGATCGTGCTGGCGCTGGCGACCCGCCACCTGCAGAACTTCGCCTACGACCAGCGGCTGAGCGGCAACGAGTTTTCGTACCTGATCAACAGCGGGGTAATCGCCGCCGACGGCTATCATGCCACCGGGACGATCCCGCTGTGGAACCCGTTCATGGGACGCGGCGAACCGCTGATCGAGAACC
>JADLHH010000204.1 GCA_020848855.1 Anaerolineae bacterium
GACCTCATCCCGACCCTGATATTTCGATGCCAGCGCCGCCTGGCGATATTTGACAAAAGTACGTGCGTGACTCTATAGTTGTTTAGACAAGTTGCGCGAACAAGCCCAGCCGAAAAACTGTGTAGATGGATTGTAGAGATGGCACATATCACAATTGAGCAGAATGTTGAATTCCTGAAACGCTACGCATATCTCGAACGGATGTCGATGCGGGCGCTGGCGGGGTGGCTGCCAGGCGTGCCCGAATGGGACGCCAAGAACGCGCTCGGCTTGCACGAATGGGAAGCCGCCGATGCCGCCAACACGATCTACGGGCGGCTGCGCGAGCTGCGCTGCCACAGCCCGGAACGCGGCTTAAGCGCGGGGCTGCTCACGCTGGGGCACGAGCTGGACTACGCCCAGAATACGGCGGAGTTGATCGCGGCGGTGTATCTGGTGGTGCGCAAGGCGCTGCTGGACGCTTACCGTAATCACCCGGAGACGACGTGGAGCGACTTCGACCGCCCGACCGTCAAGCTGACCGAGCAGGTGATCCCGACAATCGAGCGGCAGGTCGCGTGGGCAGAGGAATATTTCGAGACGATCAAGAACAACTATCCCGGCTGGGAAGCCTGGCGCGATTATATCGCCGGGCTGCTGGCTGCCGACGGCGGCGTGACCGGCGAAGGCACAAAATCCGCCGCGCCGGAACGTCCGGCAGATCACCCGCTGCTGCTGCCCTGGCTGGAATGTCAGCGGATGCCCGAATTCCCGATCTTCGACCCGAACGCCGACTTCGAGCCGGATCGCAAAACCGAGCCGGAAGCCCACCGCCTGTGGCGCTTCAAGCATTACCTGAACGAGATGACGGCTGCCGAAACGCTCGGCTCGATTCTGTGGATGACGCCGGAAATGACGTGGGAATACCAGTACAACGTCTCTCGCCATTTGTGGGACGAGCTTCGGCACAGCCAGCTTGGGCAGATTCGCGTGCAGCAGCTTGGCTTGAAGATCGAGGACGTGCCGCAGGTGGTGCAGATTTACAACGTGATGATGAAACTGCCGGCGGTCGAGCAGTACGCGCTGCTGACGACTGTGATCGAGCCGAACGGGATGCCGGAAAAGGTCGCCAACCGCGAACACTGGGAAGAAATCGAAGACGAGATTTCGGCGGCGGCGGTCAGCTACGACTGGAGCGACGAGAACTTCCACGTCCGCTGGGGCAAGAAGTGGACGCCGGTGCTGCTGGAAACCTACCGCTACGAGGAGACGCCGGAGGAGATCGCCACGCGCATGGAAGCGTGGCTGATGGAGAATACGCCGGTCAGGATGCAGCAGAAGATGGCGGTGGATTCGCACACGAAAGAGTGAGCGACGACGGTACGGACGGCGAGCCAATCGATTTGTCTTCAGTTCGGGAGGTAGAGAAATGCCGAAGGTGATCCGGGCGTCGCGCGAGACGGCGCAGCACACGCGCGTGAACGATGCGTCGTCGCTCCTCAAGCGCTGTTACGTCGCCGAGCGCCAGTTGATGCGCATCACGGCGGGCTGGTTCATCAAGACCAGCCAGTGGGACCTGAAATTCCAGCTTGCCGTCGACCAGTGGCAGGCGGGGCAGCACGCCGACGTGCTGCGCACGCGGGTGCTGGAACTGCGCTACCCACGCCGCGACGTGGACAAGAAGTACGACCCCGACGTGATGGGGCTGATGGCGGAAATCGGCAAGGCGGCAACCGTGCGCGACTTTGTCGCGGGCGTGTATGCCGTGCTGCTGCCGGCGCTGGTCGATGCGTACAAGGAATACCTCAGCCGCGCTGACACGCTGGACGACGCGCCGACGGTCTACCGCCTGCGCCACATTCTCGAAGACGAGATGGTGCAGATCGAGCGGATGAACGCCCTGCTCGCGCGGGTCGTTCCGGGTGAAGCTGACTCGGCATGGGTCGATTACCTGCGGCGCTATCTGGACAGCATCGGCGGGGTGAACGGGTTGGGCGAAAAGTTCGCCAAGCCGACCGATTACGCCGACCGCCCCGAATTCCAGGTTCCGCCCACTACCCGGCGCGACGAACGCTTCGCGCCGATGCTGTTCCATCTACCGCACGAGAACAAGTACGACAAAGCCGGGCAGCAGGCGTGGAAACGCATCGAAGCGCTGGATAAGCGGGTGGCGATGCAGGTCTGGTCGGCGATCAGCCATTTCAACGAAATCTGGGCGGCGGAAATCCCGGCATCGGTGATGTGCGAACTGGGCAGCGAACCGTGGGACTTCTACCTCGACCTGTCGCGCTGGATGTGGGACGAGTCGCGCCACAGCATGATGGGATACCGGGCGCTGCAAGGCTGGGGCTGGGACGTGCCGGCGCTGATTCCGTATGGCAACGCGCTGTACAACGCGCAGGCGGAAATGCCCGCCCGGCAGCGGCTGGCGCTGCTGTACTTCTACGAGGAAGGCTTGCTGCGCTCCGGCACGAAGCAGACCGAAATCAGGATTCTCGAATCGGCGGGCGATGACGGCAGTATTCAGGACATGGACTACGACTGGGCGGATGAGGCGATCCACGTGAGCTACGGCTTTAAGTGGCTGCGACATCTGCTCGGCGATGACGACGCCGGGCAGGAAGAACTCAAGCGGCTGACCGACGAGGCGCGCGCGAAGATGGCGGAATTTGTGTTCAA
>JADLHH010000205.1 GCA_020848855.1 Anaerolineae bacterium
GGCGCCAGGCTTCGGATGTTGCGCATCAAGCCGCTTAGTTTCTTGGCTTCTTCATGACGGGCTGCAACCGTCTCTGTCTGTGTGGTCATATGAGCCTCATCAAATCCTCTTTTTGGAGATCGCCGCTGTTTTTCAACTCCGAGACGATCCTTCCACGGGACATCACAACAATCCGGTCGGAGACTGCTAATATCGTTTCGGGTTCGGTGGAAACGACCAGCACACCATAACCCTGGTTACGGAAATTCACGAGCAGGCTGAGAACCTCGTTCTTGGCTCCAACGTCCATGCCGCGAGTCGGCTCGCTGACGATGAATACCTTGGGCGGGTAGGTGATCCAGCGGGCGATGGCGACTTTTTGCTGGTTGCCGCCGCTGAGCGTGCCCACCGGGTTTTCGGGTATACACGGCTGGACATTCACCGTTTGCATGGCGGTCTGCGCCACCTGAATTTCCTTGCGCCTGTCGGGAACGGCTCCGCCGATGCGATCCAGGTGGGGCAGGCTGACGTTGCGGTAATTTGCCTCGTCCATGAACAGGCTCTTACGGCGCGATTCGGAAACATATGCGACGCCCTGCTTGATGGCATAACGCGCCGAGAAATTCTGAGGGAAGGGCTTCCCATCGACCGTGACGGTTCCTGAGTCGAGGCGGTACATGCCAAACAGGGCGCGGGCGACGTCAAACTGCCCCGCGCCGACCGGACCGTACAAGCCGACGATTTCACCGGCTTCCAGGTTCAGATTGACATTTTCAAATGTGTCGCCGTTCAGGTCTTTGACGGAAAGCAGCGTTCTTTCGGTCGCGGTCTCGCTCGCCGAGGGCAGCACGGCGTTCATCTCACGCCCCAGTATGAGCGAGATCAGCTTCGACTTCGACGTGCTGGCGGCTTCTACGGTGGCGATCTTGTGCCCGTCACGCAGCACCGTGATCCGGTCGGCAACGCGGATGACTTCGTCCAGAAAATGGGAAATGTAGATAATACTGCGCTTCTGGTTGCGCAGATCGTTGACGATTTGAATGAGGCGTTCCACTTCAGCCGGTGATAACGCCGACGTTGGCTCGTCCATGATCAGGATGCGCGCGCCGGACAAAATGACCCGGAGGACTTCGACAACCTGATGAATGCCCTGCGCGTAGTGCTCCAGCGGCAGGCGCACATTGATTTCGGGGAAGCCAAGCCTGGAGAGTTCTTCCTCGGCGATGCGATTCATCCGGCGCCAGTCAATCGTGCCGAACGGCGTATACAACTGGCGTCCGAGAAAGACGTTTTCGGCGACCGAAAGCTCCGGCATGACGTTCAGTTCCTGATGGATCATGCCGATGCCGCGATACAGTGCATCGGACGGGGAATGCAGGTGAAGGTGCGTGCCGTCCAGCACGTAATCGCCTTCGTATTCGTTATAGATTCCCGACAGAATGCGCATGAGGGTGGATTTCCCAGCGCCATTCTCGCCGACCAGCGCGTGGGTTTCGCCTTCACGCAGGTCGAAGTCCACGTCCTGCAGCGCGACAAGACCGCCAAAGCGCTTGTTGATGTGTTTTAGCTCAAGGATAGGTGTATCGCTCAAGAGATATCTCTCCCGCACTCGCGCCTGAGCAGGGGAGGGGCGAGAAAGCCCCTCCCTGCAAAATGGTGAATTAGAAGAGGAGATTCTCTTCCAGCCAGCGCAGACCGAGCGCCGTGTTGAGACCGTAACCACGCAGCTTCCAGGGTTCGGCGGCGAGGTCGGGATTGCTGTCGATGTTCGCCGTCACAGCGGGACCGTCGGCAAGCAGGAAGCTCGGAACCTGCTGGCGAACCGTGTCCAGCCCCAGCGTCGCGGCAGCCCAGCCGAGCACGACGGCATTGGCGTGGACGCGCACCGCCGAGTTGCGGGCGGTGGCGACCAGACGCCCCTGATTGACCGCGTCGATGGCGGGGAGCATCGCGTCCACACCACCGATGAAGACCTGATCGCCGAGTCCGGCATTCTCAACCACCTGCCGGGCAGCCAGCGCCATGTCGTCGTTGTGCAGGAAGCCGCCGGTGAGATCGGGGTGGCGGTTGAGCGCCGCTTCCCAAATTGCCGCGACCTTCGTCGGGTCCCAGTCGCCGGGTTGATCGTCGACGACTTCGATTTCGGGGTACTGAGCGATGATATTGCGGAAGCCCTGACCACGACCCTGCGAGCCGGTGTGCCCTTCAACGCCCCACGTATGGACGATCTTGCCCTTGCCGCCCATCTTCTTGATGACTTCGGTCACCACGGCTTCCGACATGAAGACGTTGTCCGGGGCGATGAAGCTGAGGACGCCGATATCCGGCAGTTGATCCAGCGGCGCGACCAGCGTGTCCATGCCGATGAACGGAATACCGCGATCGCAAATCGCGCGGACGGGTTCGACCAGCGAGCCGATGCTGACCGGCTGAATGGCGACAAAGTCCCAGTCCTGCGTAGCCATCTGGTCGGCGGCAGCGCGCTGAACGCTGGTGTCGATCTGGCTGTCCATCCACGTAATTTCAACACCGAGGAAGTCCGCCCACTTGAACGCCGCATCGTAGCCCTGCGCGCACCAGGAGATGGACAGACCGGTATTCGACATCGCGGCGCGAAGCGGGCGATCCTGCGCGCTGGCACGGCGATAGTCGAGGAGCGAGAGAATCGCCGGTGCGCTGACACCTGCGCCGAGCAGCATACTGCTCATCATAAACTCGCGTCGGGATAGAGGTTCTTTCTTGGACATCGTTGAGTTTTCCTTATCTATGCATAAATAAGCATGTCGTGCGCATTATCTGAAAACTGCGAAGGCGGCTCGGCTGAGCCATACGAGAGACATTCGATACGCCACCTCCTCATGTGCCTGCTATCACGGATTCGCGCGTTTGCGATAGCGCAGGTCGTCCCAGGGACCGCCATCTGCGAATCGCTCTGGTTCCAGAATTCTGGGGCGCGGGTCTTCCGCCTGGTCAAGCTGCAAAACCATCCACTTCGGGTAGGGCGTGCCGGGATCGGAGACGGTGTTCAGGGCTTTGAAGTCGTCTGCATCGAGCTTCAGATCAGCCGCCAGAATGTTGTCTTCGAGATGCCTGAGTGTGCGCGCCGCGATGATCACGCTGCTGATGACCTTATGCGACAGCGTCCAGGCGAGTGCGACCCGCGCCGGGCTGACGCCGTGCTTGTCGGCGACGGTGCGCAGAACGTCGATCACGTCATAGGCATGGTCATGGTCGAACATGACGAACTGACCGGCTTCGGCATAGCGTGTCCCGGATTCCGGGGCAGTTCCGCGCGTGTACTTGCCGCTGAGGAAGCCGCCAGCCAGCGGACTCCAGACGAGGATGCCCATCCCGCTGTATTCGGCGAACGAGAACCAGTCGTGCTCCAGGTCGCGCCCGACGAGACTGTAATAAAGCTGCGCGGCGACGAACGGTTCGAGGTTTGCCTGCTTCTGGATGCCGAGCGCAGCCGCAGCCTGCCAGGCGTGATAGTTGCTGATGCCGATGTAGCGCACCTTGCCCTGCCGGACGAGATCGTCGAGCGTGCGCGCCGTTTCTTCGAGCGGCGTATTGCTATCCCAGCCGTGCATCTGGTACAGGTCGATGTAATCGGTCTGCAGGCGGCGCAGGCTGGCTTCGACTTCGCGCATGATGTTCACGCGGGTCGCGCCGCTGTGGTTGAACTGCTTTTCGTCCATCGGCAGGCGCGCCTTGGTCGCCAGCACAATTTCGGGGCGGATGCTCTTGAGCGCGTGCCCAAGCAGAGTTTCGCTTTCCCCCAGGCTGTAGACATCCGAGGTGTCGATGAAATTGATTCCGTGATCGAGGGCGAACCCGACCATTTCGTTGGTAGCAGCCTGATCAAGCTGCCCCATGTTCATCGCCTTGCCGAACTGCATCGTGCCCAGCGACAGGGCACTGACGATCAAACCTGAATTCCCAAGCCGACGATATTGCATATTCCCTGTCTCCCGCAGAAATCTGTCGATTGCTGTGTCGGTTAAGTTACGGCTTCCTGCGCGATGCTCGTCCGCAACCGGCTGGCTTCACATCCCGCAGTCCAACGGCGAGCCGCGCTACCCTTTCGACTGAGACTCCCGTTCAAGGTAACGCGCCGCCGAGTCGAGCATGATGGCGACGGCACGCGCGCCGGGGTCGACATGCCCGACGGAGCGTTCGCCCTGCCAGCTTGCCCGCCCGATTTGCGACTGCATGGTCTGGGTGCGCGCTGCGCCCGCCTGCGCGGCGTCCGCGCCGCTTCGCACACACGCCGCCAGTGGGGCATCATTCGGGTGCGCTGCCAGAAACGCGCTCATGGCATCGATAGCGGGACTCAGCGCGTCGAGCATGGTTTTGTCGCCTACGTTCGCCTTGCCGCGCTCGATAAGCGCCGTGAGCGCCGCCCGCATCGCCCGCACGATATCTGCCGCCGATGCTTCGGTCTGACCTGTCAGCGCCATGCCGCCCTGCATGAAGGCGGTTCCGAGCAGCGCCCCGAAGCTGGACGCCGCCGCAGTTGAAAATGCCTTGCCCGCCTTGAAGAACAACCTGCCGAGATCCGGTTCGGCGGTTGGCTCGCTGAGCACCGTCTGAATCGCGCGGAAGCCGCGTTCGACCGTGCGCCCCAGGTCGCCATCGCCCAATGCCGCATCGAGAGCGGTCAGTTCGTCCTTGCTGGCGATCACGTCGTCAGCGAGCTGCTCCAGCAGCGTGTGAGCCTGCGCGTAAGTGAGGTGCGTATTCATGTTCGTTTTCCGTTACGGGAACGCGGTACGACCCAACATCGGTCGTGACGGGAACGGTGACGGGGCGCTGTCGGAGAGGTCATAATCGTCAATCTTGTTGAAGCGAAGGCAGCAGAACCTGCACTAATTTGAAACGCACCGGCGGTCAGCCCGTGTTGTGATGCCGTCATGCCGGTGGACATCGCGCCAACAGGCGCTCGTGTGCATAATATAACATATTCTGCGTTAAATAACATATGAACCATGTTGCGCATTGGATATTCGGCACAGAGCCACATGCTGAACAGCCGACGAAGAATCTACCGATTCTTCTCGAAAAACACAATCTTCTTGCCTTGCGCGAGCGAGTATGAACACTGATCCCAGGGAGAAATCGCCTCTGTCAAGTGATCTTTGGTCAACAAAAAAGTGACAAATGGTATATGAAACACTTCTCGTGTTATAACACTCGAAACAGATTGCCGGGTTGCCGAATCTGGTTCATCAGGCTGACGTACTCCCGGCATGTGCCCAAGCGCTGTATTGGCAGGGGATTCGTGCGCTCGCGCACGAATCCCGTGCCGGCGGAGTCCCGGTCAGCGACGGCGGTTATTGCGCCGCCGCGCACCCGATGGGACTAGCGATACTGTGCCTGCTCAAAGAATGGCGATGAGGCAGGCGCATCGAGTAAACGCTTCAGTTCAGCGTCCAGCTTCATCACGGTGATCGAAGCGCCCGCCATCTCCAGCGACGTGGCGAAGCGTCCAATATACGGGCGATAGACTTCGATCTGGTGCGCGCCGAAAATCTTGAGCAGGTGGCGGTACATGATGTAAAGCTCCTCAAGCGGCGTTGCGCCGAGGCTGTTCACCATGACCGTGACCTGGCTGCCGCTCAGATCGATGTCCTTCAGGATGGCTTCCGCCAGTTGATCGGTGATTTGGTCAGCGGTTTGCAGGTTGATGCGCGCTGTGCCCGGCTCGCCGTGAATACCCATGCCGATTTCCATTTCGGCTTCGCTCAGCGTGAAGGTTGGCTTGCCGATTTGCGGCACAGTACACGGCGAGAGGGCAACGCCCATGCTGCGCGTGTTGGCGAGCGCATGTTCAGCCGCAGCTTTCACCTCAGCCAGAGACGCCATTTCCTCGGCGCGCGCCCCTGCAATTTTGAAGGCGTAAATCATGCCGGCGACGCCGCGCCGGCGTTCGGAACGTTCCGGGGGTGCGCTGGCGACATCGTCGGCAACCAGCACGGTTTCCACCTGGATGTCGTCTTCCATGGATGCCTGATCCGCTGCGGCGGCGAAGTTCATGACGTCGCCGCCGTAATTGCCAAACAGATGCAGCACGCCCGCGCCGCCATCAACGGCTTTGGTGACTTCGTACATCTGATCGATGGTCGGGGAAGCGAACACGTCACCGACGGCACAACCATCCAGCAGCCCCGGACCGACGTAGCCGAGGAATACCGGGAGATGCCCTGACCCGCCGCCCGTGACGATGCCAACCTTGCCCGCTTTTGGCGCGTCCGCGCAGACGATGCAGTGTACGTCCCCGGCGACTGCCTTGAGTCGCCCTGGGTGCGCTGCCAGCAGACCTTCCAGCATTTCGGGCACATAATGTTCGGGATTGTTGAGGATTTTTTTCATTGTTCAATCACCTTTGTGATTTCTGACAGCCATTTTGTGAGGTTTTTCGAAGCCCCGATGTTACGCATCCTGACCGATGAACTGCCCTGCAGATGATGTGAAAACGATCCATTTTCAATCATAATCACAAGCGATACGGCGTGATAGTAACGTATATCATGTTGTTTTTATCAGATAATCGCGTTATCCTTCGCATATTGCTTGATTGTGTCATTTCGCTTATGGTTGCCAATACTTATTAGGTTCATATTCAGGATAGGTGTGATGCGGTCTTCAAACGGCAGTTCACAGGCTGGGCGCTTAAATCAGATTGCCGAACTGGTCTTGCGCGACACGTCCGTCAGCATCCAGGACCTGGTGGACATGTTCCAGGTCAGCAAAATGACCATCCACCGCGACCTCGGCGAGCTTGAGCAGCAGGGTATCCTGCGCAAAGTTCGCGGCGGGGCAACCGCCCAACCCACGTACTTGTTTGAAAGCCACCTCAATTACCGCATCAACACCTCCAAACGAGAGAAAGAAGCAATCGCCGCCGCTGCCTATGCCCATGTCGAACCGGGCGAAGCGGTCATGCTGGATGATTCGACCACCGTGCTCGCGCTGGCAAGGAAACTTGTCGATATTTCGCACCTGACAGTGATCACGAATTTCCTCACGGCGGTGGATGTTCTGCGCTCGTGCCGCCAGATCAATCTCATCAGCCTGGGGGGCGACTATCTGTACCGGTACAACGCCGTCGTCGGCGATTTCTGCGAGCAGATGATCAGCGGCTTGCGGGTCAACACGCTGTTCATGTCCAGCTCGGCGGTCGCGGACGGATACGTGTTCCATCAGGAAGAAGTCATCGTTCGCGTCAAGCGCGCGATGATCAAATCGGCGTCGCGGCGGATTCTGCTGGTTGACCGAGGGAAGCTGGGCAAGCAAGCCCTGCGGGAAGTCGCGCCGATTTCGGATTTCGACCTCGTGATTGTCGATGCCGGGGTTGACCCAGCCCAGTTGGATGTCATTCGGGAGCACGATGTGCCCGTCGAAATTGCGCCGTTCGTCACCTGAGCGGCGCATCAATCCGCTTGATTTCAGAGACTGCGTATTGGGGAGATGAAGAACCAACACAACGATGAGCAAACGCCGTAAACGGTGACTGTCACGGTAACCCGCCATCCATAACCGCATGGAATCGCACGAAGGAAAGATCATGGCAATCGCAATTGGTTGTGACGAAGCTGCATACGACCTGAAAGAGATCATCAAAGCGTATCTGATCGAATTGAATCAGGAAGTCGAGGATATGGGGGTCTACGACAAGAACCCGGTTCTCTACCCTGATATCGCGCTGAAAGTCGCTACGGCGGTGGCGGATGGTCGGTTCGATCGCGGGATTCTCATCTGCGGAACCGGGCTGGGGATGGCGATCACCGCCAACAAAGTGCCGGGTGTTCGCGCCGCGACGTGCCACGACGTGTACTCGGCGGAACGGTCGCGCAAGAGCAACAACTGCCAAATCCTGACGATGGGCGCGCGCGTGGTCGGCGTCGAGGTTGCCAAGACGGTGGTCAAAGCCTGGCTCGAATCGGAGTTTCAGGGCGGCGGCTCGACTGCCAAAGTCCAGCGGATGATTGAAATCGACAACATGTATCACTGCAGCACGAACAACTCGTAGCCGGAAGCGCGCAAGGTGATTGGCGTGCGCGCTTCCCGTGTGGGTGGCGCGCACGTGCAGAACAGGGTCGCTCGCGCTTCTGAAGCGCCCGGATAGCTTGGCTTCGGGCACGCCACGCAGTCGGAATTTCCGCGTTTTTGCCGCTCACGTGTCCTCTCTCATCCGGGTTCAATCCAGACCGAGCGCCTGTATCGCTTGAAAAGGGTATCGTAACGGGTCTGGCTCGCCGCGCTGCGGCGATGCCGGTTGAACGCAAAAAGGATTGCATGATGGACTATTCAAAGATGACTCTGGGCGTGATCGTGGGGAACCGCGAATTCTTTCCTGACCGTCTGGTCGCTGAAGGACGCCAGGATATCCTCGAAGTACTGGCGGAGCTGGGCATCGGGGCGGTGATCCTTGACGAAGACGCCACCAAGCTGGGCGCGGTCGAAACCTGGGGACACGCCAGGCGCTGCGCCGAACTGTTCCGGCGCAATGCCGACCGCATCGACGGCATCCTGGTCACGCTGCCGAATTTCGGCGACGAGCGCGGCGTTGCCGACACGATCAAGCTTGCCGGGCTGAACGTCCCGGTGCTGGTTCAGGCGTATCCTGATGAAGTGGACAAGCTTTATTTCGAGCGGCGGCGCGATGCCTTCTGCGGGAAAATTTCGGCGTGCAACAACCTGTATCAGTACGGGATTCCCTACAGCCTCACCCGGCTGCACACCGTCCACCCCAAGACCGAGTCGTTCAAGCAGGACTTGACCGACTTTCTGGGCGTGTGTCGCGTCGTCAACCATCTGCGCAGCGCCCGCCTCGGCGCGATTGGCGCGCGCCCGACCGCCTTCAACACCACCCGCTACAGCGAAAAGCTGCTGCAAGCCAGCGGCATGAGCGTGAGCACGCTCGATCTGTCGGAAGTGCTCGGTCACGCCGTGAAGCTCACGGATGACGATACCCGCGTGCGCGAACGCCTGCAGCGCATCGGCGCATACGTCAGCACCGCTCAGGTTCCGGGAACGGCGGTGGTCAAGCAGGCGAAGCTGGCGGTGGTGATCGACGACTGGATGCGCGCCAACGACATCGTCGCGTCGGCGATCCAGTGCTGGACGTCGCTGCAGGTCAACTACGGCGTGAATGTGTGCACGATCATGAGCATGATGAGCGAGTCGCTGATGCCGAGCGCGTGTGAAGTCGACGTGACCGGCGTGGCGTCGATGTACGCGCTGCAGCTCGCGCGGCTGACGCCGAGTGCGCTGGTGGACTGGAACAACAACTACGGCGACGACCCGGACAAGTGCATCCTGTTCCACTGCGGCAACTGGGCGAAGACTTTCCTGGGCGATGACGCGCACATGTCCGGCGCGGCGATTCTCGGCGCGACGCTTGGAATTGAAAACACGTATGGCACGGTCTACGGCAAAACGCCGGCGGGTCCGTTCAGCTATGCGCGCATCACCACCGATGACCGGCACGGGCAGATCAAGACCTACGTCGGCGACGGCGAATTTCTGGATGACCCCGCCGAAACGCACGGCAGCGTGGCGGTCGTGAAAGTGCCGGAATTGCAGAAGCTGATGCAGTACGTGTGCAGGAACGGTTTCGAGCATCACGCGGCGATGACCAACACCTACACGGCGAGCGTGCTCAACGAGGCGTTCACGACGTACTTCGGCTGGGATACGTACTATCACAACGCCTGACGGCGCGCTTTTGTGACGCAAAACGGCGCTTCGTCATTTCCTGGGGCGGAGCGCTGTTTCGGCTTATTCAGCGCGGCTGCCGAGAAACGCCCGCACCACGTCGAGGGCGGCGGTGGTCAGGGCGTTGAGCAGGCGCGCGCCTTTGTCTGCCGTCGCCGGGCGCGGGTCGCCAAAGACGCCGCTTTTGCAGAAGGTGTCCAGGCGCACCGGCGTGGCGCCGAAGGTCGGCGGAAACTGCGGGTACTCCGCCTGCGCGCGATCCATGTGGACAGCTTCCGGCTTCAGGCTCAGCACAATCGATGTTTCGACTTCGTCGGCATGATAAAAGCCGGGCGCGGCAGGCTGTGATTCGCAGATGGCGGCAGCCGCCTGTTCCATGCCGGGGTAGTTGAGGATGAGCGTCGGCAGGTGATACTGGGTTAACAGCGTGCGCGCCGCCTGTTCCAGCGGCGCCTGGTTGCCGAAATGCCCGTTGACGATGACGAGGGCGGCGACGTTCTGCGCCGCCAGCGCTACGCCGATATCGACGGCAATAGCGACCATCGTGCTGAAGCCGAGCGTGATCGTGCCCGCCCAGCCCGCCGTCGTCCACGTCTCGCCGTAGGGCACAGCCGGCAGCAGCAGCGCGTCCAATTCGTCGGCGAGGCGCTCGGCTAAGCCCGCCGCCATGATCGTATCGGTCGCCAATGGCATGTGCGGACCGTGCTGTTCCTGTGCGCCGACGGGCAGGATGGCGACGACGTTCCCGGCAGCAAGGCGCTGCTCGACTTCCACCCAGGTCGCGGTTTCTGCTTTCATGTGTCTTTGCCTCCCCGCTGATAATGCTTACCGAGCGCGGCGGGATCGTTGGTGCGGCGCACGAACACCGCCAGCACGATGATGGTGAGCAGGTAGGGCAGCATCAGCATGAACTGGAAGGGTATCTGAATATCGATGATCTGCGTTCGAAGCTGCAGCGCGTCGGCAGCCCCGAACAGGAGCGCCGCGCCAAAAATGCCGAACGGATGCCGCCGCCCCAGTACCAGCAGCGCCAGCGCGATATAGCCGCGCCCCGCCGTCATGTTTTCCACGAAAATGCTGGACGCCCCGACCGACAGGAAAGCCCCGCCCAGCGCGCATAACATCCCGCAGATGACGAGCGACAGGTAGCGCGTCCGGTTGATGTGGATGCCGAGCGTTTCCGCCGCTTCTGGCGATTCGCCGACCGCGATGAGCTTCAGCCCCCAGGTCGTGCGGAAGATGGCGACGAACGTCAGGATCACCAGCAGGTAGGCGACGTATGCCAGCGCGCTCTGCCGGAACAGCAGCGGTCCAATGAGCGGGATATTCTCCAGAAACGGGACTGGAAGCTGGCTGAGACCCTCAACCTGCGGGCGCTGCGTGCCGACGGCGAAAAAAGCGCGGTAGACGAAGCTGGTCGTGCCGAGCATGAGCAGGTTGAAGGCGATGCCGACGATCACCTGATCGCCAGCCAGCGTGATCGTGAAGTAGCCGAGGATCAAGCCGAGCAGCGCGCCGAGCAGCACCGCGCCGACAATGCCCAGCACCGTGCTGCCGGTGTAGAAAGTGAGGACGAAGCCGGACAGCGCGCCGCCCAGCATCATGCCTTCCATGCCGATGTTGAGGACGCCGGCGCGCTCGTTGTAGATGCCGCCGAGCGCCGCCAGCATGATCGGGATCGCCAGTCGCATACTCGCGGAAAGAAAGCCCTCCAGCACGGGCGAGGTCAGGACTTCCATAGCGCCACCCTTCCGGTCACTGGCGATGCCTCCAGTTGTAGAGGAGCTTGAACGTGCCCCGCCCGATGATGAGCAGCACGATCAGGTATTGAATGATGGTCGCTATCGCGCTCGGCACGCCGACGGCGGATTCCATCGTGCTCGCACCGACCTGCAGCCCGGCGAACAGGATGGCGGCGACGAACACGGCAGGCGGATTGGTTCGCCCCAGCAGCGCGACCACAATCGCGGTATAGCCGTAGCCGGGCGAGATGTTTTCGATCATCCGGCGCTGGATACCGGCGACTTCCGTGAACCCGGCAAGACCGGCGAGCGCGCCGCTGACCAGCAGCGAACTGAGGATGACCCATTTCGCGCTGATACCGGCGCTCTGGGCGGCTTCGGGATTGTGCCCCGACGCGCGAATCTGGAAGCCCCAGACCGTGCGCCACAGCAGCACGTAGATGATAACGACAGCAATGATGGCGATGAAGATGCCGGCGTGCAGGCGTGTGCCTTCCAGGATGCGCGGCAGGCGCGCGGCTTCGCCCAGCCGCGCCGTTTGTCCCAGCGGCGAATTCGGGTCCTGCAGCGGCCCGTGCAGCAGGTAGCCGACGAAGAAAATGGCGATGTAGTTGAGCATGATCGTGTTGATCAGCTCGCTGGCTCCGAGCGTGGTCTTGAGGATGCCGGCGATGCCCGCCCACAGCGCCCCGGTGAGCATCGCCGCGATCATCATGGCGGGCAGCACGACGTACCAGGGCTGATCGCCCAGCAGCAGCCCGACCCACGCCGAGGTCATCGCGCCGATATAAAGCTGCCCCTCTGCGCCGACGTTGAACACGCTGGCGCGGAAGGCGACCGAGACGCCAATTCCCGCCAGCGTCCGCGGGATCGCCTTGAGCAGCGTTTCAGCGAGGCTGTTCAGGTTGCCCGCCGCGCCGTCGAGCAGCGCCCGGTAAGCTGCCAGCGCGTCCTTGCCGAATATGGTGATCAGTCCCGCGCCGACCAGCAGCGCGATCAGGATCGCCGCCAGGCTTTCCAGCAGATCGGGGTGCAGCAGGGTTCGGCGCAGCAGCGACCGTGATACGGTCGGGGAAGCGTCGGTTAACGCTTTGGTGTTCAAGCCGCGCTCACTTCCATGTTTCGATCAGGCTCATTGCTCGCCGCCCGGCGAAGCTGCTTCCACTGCGCGCCCGCCCATAAGCAGCCCAAGCTGATCGCGGGTGACTGCCGCGCGTTCCAGCGGTCCGGTCAGCCTGCCGTTATACATGACCGACACCCGGTTCGAAAGTGCCAGGATTTCGTCCAGCTCGGTGGAAATCAGCAGCAGGGCGCACCCCCGCCGGCATTGTTCGATGAGCGCGGCGTGCACGTACTCGGTCGCGCCGATATCCAGCCCGCGCGTGGGCTGGACGGCGATGATCAGGCGCGGGCTGCGTGCCAGCGCTCGCGCCAGCACCAGCTTCTGCTGGTTGCCGCCGCTGAGCGTGCCCGCCGTCTGGTCAATCGAGCGGCAGCGGATGTCGTAGGTGTCGATCAGCGAGCGGGTGAACGCGCCGATTGCCTTGCTGCGGATGAACCCGCGCCGCGAGAAGTCATGCTCGCCGATTTGTTCCAGCACAGCATTGTCGGAGAGCGAGCGCCCCATCAGCAGGGCGGTGCGCTGCCGGTCGGCGGGGATGTGCGCCAGCCCGCGATGGATGCGTTCGGCGGTGCTGGCGTGGGTGATGTCGCGCCCGTCCAGTTCCACATGCCCGCCGCTGGGCGCGACCAGACCGGCAAGCGCGCGCGCGAATTCGTCCTGCCCGTTGCCGTCAACGCCGGCGATCCCGTGAATTTCGCCCGCTTTCACCGTCAGATCGATCCCGTTCAGCACGCTGACGCCGCGCGGATTGACGTAGCGCAGACCGCTGACGCGCAGGATATCGGGCACGCCGGGTTCGGGCGCACGGGTGTTGGTGGGTAGCTGGACATCGCGCCCGACCATCGCGTTCGCTAGCTGCTCGACGGTCGTCTCGGCTTTGCGGCGGGTGTCGATGTGCTTTCCGGCGCGCAGCACGGTCACCCGGTCGCTGATGGTCATGACCTCATGGAGCTTGTGGCTAATGAAGATCACACTGTTGTTTTCGGCGACGAGGTGGCGGATGATGCGAAACAGTCCTTCAGTTTCCTGCGGCGTCAGGACGGCGGTCGGCTCGTCCAGCACCAGCAGGCGCGCGCCGCGATACAGCGCCTTGATGATTTCGACGCGCTGCTGCTGCCCGACCGAGAGATTCGCCACCCGCTCGTCCGGGTCAACGTCAAGCTGATAGCGCCCGGCGAGGTCGCGCATCTCGCGCGAGACGCGGCGCAGATCGGGGAAGAAATTGCGGGCGGAGCGCAGACCGACGCACAAATTCTGGGCGACCGTCAGGCTGGGGATGAGCATGAAATGCTGATGCACCATGCCGATTCCCAGCCGGAGCGCCGTCACCGGCGAATCGATATCGACCTGCTGACCGTTCAGTTCGATGGTGCCGGACTCGACCGCCACCAGCCCGACCAGCGCTTTCATGAGGGTGGTCTTGCCCGCGCCGTTTTCGCCCAGCAGCGCGTGAATTTCGCCCGTCTGTACGTCGAAGCTGACGTGATCGTTGGCGATCATGTCGCCGTAACGCACGACGATGTCGGACATCCGAAGGAAGGTCGAGGACACTGCTGTTAACCTGAATCTGTCAGCCAACAAGCCCCGGTTCGCAGCCGGGGCTTGCAACACGCGGATGGACTACTCAACCGGGGTGGTATCTTCTTCGACCACGAACTCGCCCGACATAATGGCTTCGATCTTGGCGTCGATCAACGCCTGCAGGTCGTCCGAAACGGCGTCAGCCAGATCGTGATACGGCGCCAGCTTGATCGACCCCTCGATCAGCCCGAACGACCAGTTCTTGCTCTCCCAGTTGCCGTCGATGACTTCCTGAGCGACGGCGGTGACCAGCGGACCGAGATCCCAGGTGACGCTCGTCACGACCGATTCTTCGCCCAGGAAATTCTGGTCGGTCATCGCGCCGAGCGCGTACACGCCCGCCTCGTTGGCAGCGTCGATCACGCCGACGCCCTGCGCGCTGAGCACGTCCGCGCCCTGTTCAACCTGCGCTAGCGCCGCTTCCTTCGCCTTGGGCGGGTCGAACCAGCTACCGATGAAGGTGAACAGCACCTGCGCGTCCGGGTTCACTTCAGCCGCGCCGGCTTCGTAGGCGTGCAGGTTCGCCAGCATGTTCGGGGCGGGCATACCGCCAACCCACCCGACAACGCCGCTCTCGCTAATTCCGGCAGCCAGCATACCGGCGAGGTACGCGCCCTGATAGTCGGGGTTGGAATACGTGCTGAGGTTCGGGGCAAGCTCGCGCGCCGTGCCCGCCATGAAGTAGGTGTCGGGAAAATCTTCCGCGACCGAGAGCGCCGCGTCGCCAAACGAGAAGCTGTGGGCGAAGATCAACTGGTAGCCGCGCGAGGCGAAATCCCGCAGGACGCGCTCGGCATCGGCATCAGTGACGTTTTCCACGTAGGCGACTTCAATATTGAGCGCTTCGGCAGCGTCCATCAGACCCGAATAGCCGACGGTGTTCCAGTCGTTGTCGTTGATCGGTCCGGGAAGGATCATGGCGACGCGCAGCAGCGGCTCTTCGGTGGCTTCCTGCGCGAAAACCGCGCTGCCGCCGCCGACCAGCGTGCCGAGCAAGAAAAGCATCAGTAACAGTGCCGAAAACTTTCTGTGCATTACCCTGCCTCCTAAGCGAGCTATTCCCCTGTATGACTGACTGTTTCAGATATTACACGACGGGGTTCCGGTCAAAACGTCGGCGGTGTCACCGCCCACACCGAAAGCACCCGTTCAGAGCCAATGTTGCGATACCAGTGCGGCTGGCGGCTGTCGAAAATGATGCTGTCGCCGGCTTCCAGCACGAAAACCTCGTCGCTCAGATGCACTTCGAGCGTGCCCTGCAGCACCAGACCGCATTCTTCGCCTTCGTGCTGGAACGGCGAGTTCTCGGTCGACGTGCCTGGCGCGGATTCCACCCAGACGAATTCGAGCGTGCGGGTCAGGTCGGGCACGAGCAGTTCATAAACGAAATTAGGGTCGGGGATGCCGATGCGCCGGCGCTGGTGCTTGCGTACCACCAGTTCCTGGTCGGTCTGCGGTCGCGGCTCGAAGAAAATGCCAAGCTGCAGCCCCAGCGCCGAAGCCAGCTTCGAAATCGTGTTGATCGAGGGGTTCGCCAGCCCGCGCTCGATCTGGCTGATCATGCCGGTGCTGATGCCCGATGCGTCCGCCAGCGCCTGAACGCTCATGTTTAGGCTGGTGCGCTTCTCGTGGAGTTGCTCGCCGATGGCGTTTAGGTTCGATGAAGCTTCCCAAAGCGGCGCTGGATCGTTTTTCGGCTGGTGCATAGCGCATCTCTCGGAATCAGCGTTTCGGGACTGAGAATCTTCAATATATTGAACGACGTTCACTATACAGTATAACGGCATTGCCCGCCAGGTGATTCGTCAGTGTTGACGAGACTGGGCGGGCTGGATTCGGCGGAGGTGAACAATCCGGCGCGGCTTGCGGGGTGGGGCAAGCCGGACGCGGGCGAGTCGTCAGCCGGCGATGCCGAGATAGTCGATGATGGCGCGCACGTAAATGCGCGTTACGTCGATGAAGCTGTCCAGATACACGAACTCGTCCGGGGCGTGCGCGCCGTCGCCCGCCGGACCAAAGCCACAGACCGCCGGGATGCCGCGCGTGATGAACATCCAGCCGTCGTTCCAGGGACCGCAGCCGAGCATGGTAGGGTTCACGCCGGTGATTTCGGTCGTCCGCTGCCGCAGTATCTGAACGATCTCTTCCTGCTCGGAAATTTCGACCGCCGGCACGTACAGCAGCTTTTCAAGCGTGTAATCGAGATCGGGGACGCGCTCGATGCGGGCGCGGATCAAGTCCTCGACGATCTGCTCGGTGTTGCCGGGCATGAGCCGGGCGTCGCCATAGGCGAAACATTGATCCGGCACGGCGTTGATCGACGTGCCGCCCTCGATCAGCGTCGGAAACGTCAGCACGGATTGACGGTCGGGGAAAGCGGGCGTGTGCCGGTAGGGGATTTCGATGCCCGCCATTTCGCGCACGACTTCTGCCATCCCGGCAATCGCGTTTTTGCCGCGTTCACGCATTTCCCACTCGCGCGAGCCGGTGTGCGCAGCTTCGCCCCGAACCGTCAGCTTGAAGCGGAACCCGCCGCGATGCCCGATCGTTACGTTGTCATTCCCCGGCTCGGCGACAATCGCGGCGGTCGCCGTCAGCCCGTTTTCCAGCAGGTACTGCGTGCCAAACGGCGAGCAGCCGCCGGGTTCTTCATCGACCACGAACGTCAGGATCAGGTCGCCCGCCAGGCGAACGCCGCATTCCAGAAGCGCTTTGGCGGCGTAAACGAACATCGCCAGTGACGCTTTCATGTCGAACACGCCCAGCCCGTACAGCCGATTGCCCTGTACGACACCGGCGAACGGGTCGATGCGCCACAAGCGGCTGGGCATAACGGTATCCATGTGCCCGTTCAGGACGAGCGACCGGCTTGCGCTCGCCGCGCCGTCGATGCGCGCCACGACATTCGGGCGCTCCGGCGACGCCCCCACCAACTCCGGCGTGAGACCGATTTCGCGGAGCCGGTCGCGCAGGAGAAAGGCGACCTCACGCTCAATGTCGGCGGTGGGGGATGAATTCTCGGACGTATACGGATTGGCGCTTTTCGCCCGAACGAGCGCCTGGAGAAACTGGATTTGCTCCGCGCTGTTTTTCTGAATGATGTCGTCAAGTTTGCCGAACCAGTCAACCGTCATGCTTCTCTCCACATTCACAGCGACAGCAGCCCCGTACACCCCGTCATGAAGCCGAGTATAGCTTTTCGTTGGACAGCGGATATTGCCAATTGTCCATTCTGACCGGGGTGGCGCTTCCCGTCAAGCCGGGGGCGGTTATTCGCTGGTATGCGGATTGGTGCTGTCCATCGGCTCGAAAATCTGGAAATGCTCGATGATCGAATCGATGCTTTCCAGCCGCTGCTGGGCGCGGGCACTCTGGCGCATCAGCAGCACGGCGATCAGCGCATTGAGCAGGCTGAATAACGTCGCCGATGCCCCATAGAACCACACGCCATGCCGCACCGCGAACACGAGATCGGCGCGCTTGCCCGCCGGCGAGAGCGGCGTATCGGTGACGGCGATCACTTTTGCGCCCGCCTTACGGGCATGATCCATGCAGTAGAGCGTGTCGCGCATGTAGCGCCCGAAGCAGATGGCGAACAGCACGTCGCCTTCGGTGATCGGTTGCACCTGATCGACCAGATCGCCAAAGCCAAAGCCCAGCAGGGTACAGTTGGGGCGAATCTGGCGCAAGCCGATGCTGAAGTTCAGGGCGAGCGGCGCGGACGCACGCAGTCCGATCACGAAGACGTTCGGCGCATTCATCAGCAGTTCGACCGTCTGGTCAAAATCGGGGATGGAAATCTGCGCGGCGAGGTTTTCGATGTTGCGGGCATCGGTCAGCATGGCGCGCTGGAGGATGGTCGCGGTGCTGGCATCTTCGTTCTGCTCGCGCAGATCGCGGATCAGCCGGCGCGAGCCAAGCTGGTAAACGCTCGCGGAATTGAAGCGCCCCAGAAACTGCTCCTGCAGCGCCGACTGAAGGTTGGGAAAGCCGTCGAAGCCCGCCGCCTGCGCGGTGCGCACGACCGTCGAATGACTCACTTCCAGTAGTTCGGCAATCCGCGCCGCCGGCAGATACACCGCTTCCAGACCGCGGGTGAGGAAAAATTCCGCGACTTTCTGCTGGCTCTTGCTCATGCTGTCGTAGTTTGCGCGAATCGCCGCCATCACGTCCGGCGTGGCAAGCTGTTCGTCCATCGTTTAGTCCGCATATCGTGACCAGAATACCGAACATTCTACACAGGATGGTCTATCCTGCGGCAAGCGCCGAAATCAGGATAGCACTATTTTGTGCAGAGATACCTTAATTTTTGCACGACATGTTGTGTGCCAGTACAATCGCCGCCATTCTTCAACGCCAGTGGCGCACCAAGGGGTTTTCTTCATGCACGATCTCGTTCTCCGTAACGGAACGGTTTACGATGGCAGTGGCTCTCCTGCTTACCGGGGCGATGTCGCCATTCAGGGCGACCAGATCGCGGCGGTGGGCATTCCCGGTTCGCTGGAAGGGAATACCGTAATCGACGTTTCCGGGCTGGCAGTTGCGCCCGGTTTCATCAACATGCTCAGTTGGTCGGTCGAATCGCTGATCGAGGATGGACGGTCGCAGAGCGAAATCCGTCAGGGCGTCACGCTCGAAGTGATGGGCGAGGGCACGTCGATGGGACCGCTCAGCGACACGATGAAAGCGATGAATACGCGCGGCATCCTGGGCAATACGGACATTCAATACGACATCGAATGGACGACGCTGGAAGAATACCTGGACTATCTGGTGGCGCGGGGCGTTTCGACGAATGTCGCCTCGTTCGTCGGCTCGTCGACGCTGCGCGTTCACGAAATCGGGTTCGATGACCGCCCGCCGACCGACGACGAACTGGCGCGCATGTGCGAACTCGTGCGCCAGGCGATGCGCGGCGGCGCGGTCGGCTTGTCCACCGCGCTGATTTATCCGCCCGCGTCCTATGCCAAGACCGACGAACTGATCGCGCTGGCGAAGGCGGCGGCGGAATACGACGGCTTGTACATCTCGCACATCCGCAGCGAAGGTCCATTCTTCGTGCAGGCGACCGAAGAACTGCTGCATATCGCCCGCGAAGCGAACATTCGCGCCGAGCTGTACCATCTGAAGGCGGCGGGCGTGGACAACTGGGACAAGCTCGACACGGTGCTCAAGCTAATCCACGACGCGCGCGCTGAGGGGCGGGCGATCACCGCCGACATGTACCTGTACCCGGCGGGCGGCACGGGCTTGGATGCCTGCATCCCGCCCTGGGCGCACGACGGGGGTAACGAAGCGATGATCAACCGCCTGAAAGACCCGGAAACCCGCGCCCGGATCATCAAGGACATGGTGACGCCGTCCGACGAGTGGGAAAACATGTGGGTCGAAGCGCAGACGGCGGAGAACATCCTGCTGGCGGGCTTCATGAGCGAGACACTCAAGCCGCTGACCGGCAGGACGCTGGCGCAGGTCGCCGCCGAACGTGGGACATCGCCGGAAGACACGCTGGTCGACCTGCTGATCGAAGACGGCGGGCGCATCTTCACCATGTATTTCACCATGTCGGAGGACAACATCCGGCGGGAAGTGCAGCTTCCCTGGGTGAGCTTCTGCTCGGACGCCGAATCGATGGCTCCCGAAGGCGCTTTCCTGAAGTCGAACCCGCACCCGCGCGCCTACGGGAATTTCGCCCGGCTGCTCGGTCGCTACGTCCGCGACGAAGGGCTGGTCACGCTCGAAGATGCCATTCGCCGGCTGACCGCTTTTCCGGCGGCGAACCTGAAGATCAAGCGGCGCGGGGCGCTCGTGCCCGGCTGTTACGCCGACGTAGTCGCCTTCGACCCCGCGACGATCACCGATCACGCGACGTTTGCTCAGCCGCACCAGTACGCCACCGGGATGCAGCACGTTTTCGTCAACGGCGTGCCGGTGCTCAAGGACGGCGAGCATACCGGCGCGAAACCGGGGCGCGTCGTGCATGGACCGGGTTGGACGGGCTTCGCCGAGGGGCGCGACGGATGATCGACTACCGCGTCCTGCACGACCCGGCTGATCTTGAAAAGGTCGTGAGTCTTCAGATCGTGGTCTGGGGGCTGAACCCGCGCAACGCTGTGCCGTCGGCGCTGCTGCACGTGATGGCGCTCAACGGCGGTCTGGTCGTCGGCGCACACGACGGCGATGAGATGGTTGGGCTGCTGGTGTCGCTGGTGGTCAACCGGGGTGGGGACGTGTTCTTATGGTCGCACATGACCGGTACGCACCCGAAGTACCAGCGCCGAGGAATCGGGCTGGAGCTGAAACGGTTTCAGCGGCGGTGGGCGCTGGAGCAGGGCTACCGCTCCATCGGCTGGACATTCGACCCGCTGCAGCGCGGCAACGCCTGGTTCAACCTGCACCTGCTCGGCGAAAATGCCCGCATGACCAGCACCGAGTACCACGTCAACTTCTACGGCGACATGGACGACGATATCAACCGAGGGATGCCGTCGGATCGGATCGAAGTGTGCTGGCAGATCGATCAGCCCGGCTGGCAGTCGCCGACAGCCGAACCCGCGCCGCTGCTGGTCGCGCTCGATGCACACGACGTGCCGGTCGCGCAGGCGGCGCAGTGGGATCGCCCGCGCTATGCTGTGCCGGTTCCCACCGATA
>JADLHH010000206.1 GCA_020848855.1 Anaerolineae bacterium
ACATGGACAAGCTTGCTTACCTCGGTGAGCTGGGGTTGAAACCGGGCAGACGCTTTACGCTGATTTCGCGTGCGCCGTTCAACGGACCGCTGCAACTGCTGTTGGATGGCGAAACCTGCATGATCGGTCACGAACTGGCTGGCGTGCTCCGCATTTGCCCTCCAGAAGAATTCGAACTCGCCTAACGTGTGTTCAGGCTTTGCCCTGGCTACGCCATACGGTGATGCCGAGGCAGAGCCACCCGCCGAGTAATGCCAAGCCGCCAAGCGGCGCAACCGCGCCCATAATCCCTAGCTCAAAAATGCTGAGAATGTAGAGGCTGCCTGAAAACAGGACGATGCCGAGTGTGAACAGGAGTCCTGCCCAACGCGCAGGGCTTGCCGGGTGGCGTTCGAGCAGCCACGCGGCGATAAAGAGCGCCAGCGCATGGTACATCTGGTACTGCGTCGCGGTATGAAAGGTCGCTTCGCGGTTGGGGTGCGCTGCGAAATGCAGCGCCAGACCGTGCGCTCCAAATGCCCCGATTGCTACGCCAAGAAAGCCGAAAAGCGCCCCCAGCAGAGCAAAATTGCGTGAAGTCATGATTTCCTCGTACCCTTAAGCGCCGTATAGACCAAACCCGTTATAATAAGATTATTTATAGGCTCTATTGTTCACTTACCTGCTGAGCGTTGGCAAAACACTCATTGAAGAGACACGTATTTAATGACGTGCTTATAGGGGCATGATTAGCCGTGTTGTCTCAGTCCACCTCTCCGTTAGAGCATTTCTACTACGGACAGCTATTCTACCAGGGAAAACCCCAAGGTGAGCTGCGGCTTCTCGCCTCGTCGCCGGGCGTCAAAAACGCCCACGTCGAAGAAGCGACCCAGCAGGCAAACCTGCCCGCGATGTCCGGCAACCCGACCGGGTCGTGGGCGCTGGTGCGGGGTGACCTGACTCCGTTCCTGCTGGTGCAGTCGCAGCTTGGCGGCAACGGACAGGCGATGCGCCACATCGTGCTGATGCCGGTCGAGGTACTGCGTGCGCTCGGCGGCAACCTGAACGCCCTGCTCAAGCTGATTGAACCGCACATGCCCGCCTATTCGCAGGTCGGCACGACGATACCGCTGCTGCAACTGGCGCAGGCAGGCGCGCCGGACGCGGAAGCGCAGGAAACGGCGATGCTGGCGCTGATGACCGCCACGCGCAACCGCATCGACGTGATCGAGCCGCTGCTGGCGGCGATTATTCAGGGCGTGCAGATTATCGTCAAGGGCGCACCCGCCGAGCTTGAAGAACGGATCGCGTTCATCGAAGGGCTGCTGGTGCTGCTGCCGCCGCCCGCCCGCTTCGGCGTGACGTTTGCGACGCATACGCTGCCTTCGACGCAGGTTGACGCGCAGATTCGCTTCTACTCCGATGACCCCGCCCCCGCCAATACGCTGGTGTACCACTGGAAGCAGGCGCGGGTGGAAGGCAACGTGCCGGAAGACCAGTACAGCCGCTTCATTTGCAGCCAACTGCGGCTGGACACGAGCCTCGTGATCGAGCAGACGACGGCGCTGACCGCCGTTGCCGCATGGCGGATCAAGCGCGGCGATTCGCTGGCGGAAGGGCTGAAGTACGCGGCGTGGCGCGTCAAAATCGACTCAGCGATCATCAATAATCAGCCGATTGAAGCGGCAGAAGTTGCCAAAGTGCTGGCGGACGACCCGACGCTTTCGGACACGCTGCGCGCCGCCTACGTGCGCCACCTGCTCGCCTTCGCGCTGGTGCTGGACGAAATTGAGCACGCCGACAAGCTGGCGGTGGTCGTGCGCGGACAGCCGATTCTGGAGCAGGTGATCCTGCAACAGATGAACGAGGCGCTGGACGCGGGCAAAGCCGACCGGGTGTACCGGACGCTGGCGCGCTGGCTTTCAAACCCGATGGGCTTCAACGGCATGTACTGGGTCGAAATGACGCAGCGTGCCGCGCTGGGTTACGCCGAAACGCTGGCGAAAGCCAACCAGATCGACACGCTGAACGCTTTCCTGCGCCACGTGCGCCGCAACAGCAGCAACATTGAAACTGCACCGATTATTCCGCAGCTTATCGAAATCGCGCTGCCGCTGGCGGTGCAAAACCCGGCGCTGGCGGAGAACGTGTTCGTGCTGGCGGCGGGGTCGCTTCCGGCAAACCGCTGGCAACGCTTTATCGCGCTGAAGCCGCTGCTGGGACGGCTGCCGCCGAGCCTTTCACACCTGATGGCGGTGCTGACGAGCAAAGACGCCGCGCCGCCGGATTTGCTGGCGCAGGTGGCTGCCGCGTTTGGCGAAGAATGGACGCCGCTGCTCGTGATACGGCTGACGGAAGTGGCAGTGCTGGTCGGCAGGCGCGACCTTGTCGATATTGCCGCGCTGGGGCTGTTGGTCAAGGCGTCGCAGTCCAGCTTTGGCGACCAGTACGACCCGCTGCTGCGCTGGATCGTCCGCAACCTTTCAGACGACGAAGTGCTGCTGCGCTACGGCAGCGGCGGATCGCGCAGCCTGCTGCAAATTCTGCTGGCACGCGGCGCGTATGAAGAACTCGCCACTGAACTGATGCACCAGGGGCGGCTGCTCTACCCGACCGACAAGCAGTTGAATTACGCGGCGATGGTTCGCAGCCTTTTCCTCGACACGCCGATTCCGGTCGAACGAACGGCGGAGTCGCTCAAAATCCTTTCGCACAAGGGCTTGAAGCCCCTGCCGCTTTCGATGGCGTACTTTGGCGCGCTGGAACAGCACCGCTGGGCGCACGTGCTGGACGACGTTGCCGGGGAACTGACCACGCTGGTGTTCAGCAACCGCCTGATCATCGAAGCGATTCAGCTTGACCTGATTACACAATTACTTCAGCACCACGTGCAGCGGCAGGACACGAATTACACGATGCGCGTCGCCAGCCTGATGCCCCCGGCAGCGGCGCGGCGCGGCGAAGCCGGGCTTGCCCCGCTGATTCAAATGTACCGCGCCCTGAACTGGGATGACGCCGTGCGCGAAACGGCGCTGGAAGCCCTGCGCCGCTTCATCCGGCGGTGCAGCGACAGCTTCGCACCGCGTGCGATTGCCCGCTTCCGCGACGAACTGGGTGAAGAGATTGGCGCGGCGCTCGAAGCGACCCACGCTATTCGCCGCTTAATGGGCGGCGAAGAACTGGGCGACTACGCCTATTCGCTGCACACCGTCGCGCAGTTCTTCTACGATACCGGGCTGACGTATGTGGACAAGGGCAACCTGCCGACCGTACCCGCGCTGCTGAGTGACCTCGACAGCCTGAACGGCGGCTTGAACGACGCCGAACGCAAGGTGATCGTGAACGCGCTGCTCGACATCATTCGCGTGACGGGGACGCTGAGCGAACAGAACCGCAAGCTGCACCCGCGCGAAACGGATGCCGAAATCGACGCGCTGCTGCGTGGTGAAGGCACTGCCCGCAGCGTGTTCGACATCTTCCGCGTGATGGGCGGCTATTTCGCGCGGGGGCGACGCATGACCGCGCGGACTGACCGGCTGGCGACCAACCACCCGCTGGGCGACCGTTCCGCGCCGATTCTGATGCGGGAGCTTCAGCAAATCAGCCGCCTGCTGAAAGCGGCAATGCGTGCCTTCCTTTCAGAAAGCGAGATCAACGTCAACGCCAGAGCCATTCAGGGCGAAATGGAAAGCCTGTGGAGCGACATCGCGCTTTACGAGCGACGAATGCTGGTGCGGGATTTGGCGATTGACCTCGAACGGATTCCCGAACTGCTGCTGATCATCACCGAAAAGGTGGACGCGAAAGCCCTGCTCGACAACGGCGGCATTTCCAAGAAGCTGGATTCAAACAAACAGCGCCCGGAAAACACACTGGCGTTTTACCGCTTCATGTACGGCTATTTCCAGTCGCGCGTGCGGCGCAAGGAATGAGGCAAACCGATGCCCAGCGAAACCTGCACCACCTCAGACGGTTTAACGCTTTACACCG
>JADLHH010000207.1 GCA_020848855.1 Anaerolineae bacterium
CCGCCTGCGTGTACATCTCCAGCGCGCCGGAATGGGCAAACGCGCCGGTTGGGAAGGCGGAGTCCGTCCATTGGAGCAGCATCAGGAGTTGCGCGGAGTCGAATTGCATGTCAGTTCAGGACTGAGAAGAGACGTGACGAGTCCATAGGGGCGCACGACCGGGCTTGCAAAGCAAGCACGCGCTCCTACCGCCTACATGCCCCCTGAATAGTCGCTCAGTCCTCATCCCTCAGTCCTAAAAGAGAAAGTACCGCTGCGCCATCGGCAGCGTGACGGCGGGTTCGCAGGTGATGATGTCGCCGTTCACGCGCACCTCGTAGGTTTCCGGGTCGACGCTGATCTGCGGCAGAAAATCGTTGTGGATCATGTCGGCTTTGCCGATCTGTCGGCAGTTTGCGACGGTGGCGATCTGCTTCTGCAAGCCCAGCGCTTCGTGAACGCCGCGCTCGAACCCGGCTTTCGACAGAAAGGTGTACGACGTGCTCTGGATGGCGCGCCCGAAGCCGCCGAACATGGTGCGCCCGTGAACCGGCTGCGGCGTCGGGATCGAGGCGTTGGCGTCGCCCATCTGCGCGTAGGCGATGAAGCCGCTCTTGAGGATCAGCTCCGGCTTGACGCCGAAGAATGCCGGACGCCACAGCACGAGGTCGGCAACCTTGCCCGGCTCAATCGAGCCGACGTACTGAGAAATCCCCTGCGCGATGGCGGGATTGATGGTGTACTTGGCGATGTAGCGCTTGACCCGGAAATTGTCGCTGCGGCTGCTGTCTTCCGGCAGCGACCCGCGCTGGACTTTCATCTTGTGGGCGGTCTGCCAGGTGCGCAGGATGACTTCGCCGACGCGCCCCATCGCCTGCGAGTCGGACGACATCATGCTCAGCGCGCCAAGGTCGTGCAGGATGTCCTCGGCGGCGATGGTCTCCGGGCGGATGCGCGACTCGGCAAACGCCAAATCTTCGGGAATCGACGGGCTGAGGTGATGGCAGACCATGAGCATGTCGAGGTGTTCGTCGAGCGTGTTGACGGTGAACGGGCGCGTCGGGTTGGTCGAGGACGGCAGCACGTTGGCTTCGCCGCATACCCTGATGATGTCCGGGGCATGACCGCCGCCCGCGCCTTCGGTGTGGAAGGTGTGGATCGTGCGTCCTTTGAACGCGGCAATCGAGTCGTCCACGTAGCCGGCTTCGTTGAGCGTGTCGGTGTGGATGGCGACCTGCACGTCGTATTCGTCGGCGACCGACAGGCAGTTGTCGATAGCGGCGGGCGTCGTGCCCCAGTCCTCGTGCAGCTTTAGCCCAATCGCGCCCGCCTCGACCTGCTCGCGTAGCGGGTCGGGGAGCGAGGCGTTGCCTTTGCCCATAAAGCCGAGGTTCATCGGGAAGGCTTCCGCCGCTTCCAGCATCCGGTACATGTTCCACGCGCCGGGTGTGCAGGTCGTCGCGTTCGTGCCCGTCGCCGGACCCGACCCGCCGCCGAGCATCGTCGTGATCCCGGACGACAGCGCTTCCTCGATCTGCTGCGGCGCGATGAAGTGGATGTGCGAATCGATGCCGCCCGCCGTCAGGATCATGCCTTCCCCGGCGATCACTTCGGTCGCCGCACCGACGACCAGCCCCGGCGTCACGCCGTTCATCGTGCCAGGGTTGCCTGCCTTGCCGATGCTGACGATTTTGCCGTCACGGATGCCCACATCGGCTTTGACGATGCCCCAGTGGTCAATGATCAGCGCGTTGGTGATCACCAGGTCGAGCGCCCCCTCGGCGCGGGTGGTCACGGCGTCCTGACCCATGCCGTCGCGCAGGGTTTTGCCGCCGCCAAACTTGGCTTCGTCGCCGTAGGTGGTGAAATCCTGCTCGACTTCGATGATCAGCTCAGTGTCGGCGAGGCGCACGCGGTCGCCCTTCGTCGGTCCGTACAGATCGGCGTAAACATGACGCGGGATGCGCAGGGGCATGGTGGTGTCTCCTTCGATTTCAAGGCGCTAAACGCAGAAAAGACTGAGGTTCGAGGACTGGGAACTGAGAAAAGCCCTATGCTTTTGCATTCTCTCCGTCCTCAGTCCTGTTTATCCAGCTTGCCGTTGACTTTGCCGTTCAGCCCGTAAACCGTGCGCGAGCCGCCCAGCGGCGTCAGCTCGACGGTTTTCGAGTCTCCCGGCTCGAAGCGAACTGTCAGCCCGGAGGCGATGTTGAGCCGCATCCCGTAGGCAGTCGGGCGGTCGAAGCTGAGCGCCGGGTTGACCTCGTAAAAATGGAAGTGCGAGCCGACCTGTATCGGGCGGTCGCCGGCGTTCGCCACCGTCAGGCTGATCACGGGGCGGTCGGCGTTGGCGATGATGTCGTCATCTTCGAGAAAGTATTCTCCGGGGATCATGGCATCTCCTGAATGAAGTTAAAAGTCGAAAGTTAAAAGCTGCCATCAAACGAAGGGAGCTACTTTTACCTTTTAACTTCGATTACTTTTAACTGCTCTCACACAATCGGCTGGTGGATGGTGACGAGTTTCGTGCCGTCGGGGAACGTGCCCTCGACCTGAATCTCGTGGATCATCTCCGACACGCCGTCCATCACGTCGGTGCGCGTCAGGATGGTGCGCCCGAACTGCATCAGGTCGGCGACGCTGCGCCCATCGCGGATGCCTTCCAGCACTTCCGCCGTGATCAGCGCGATGGCTTCAGGGTGGTTGAGCTTCAAGCCGCGCGCTCTGCGGTCGCGGGCGACCATCGCGGCGACGTAGATCAGCAGCTTGTCTTTTTCTCTCGGTGTTAAGTCCATCGTCGCCCCTCTCCACGAATTCGCATTTGTAGGGGCAGACCTATGTGTCTGCCCAAACAGGGCGAACACACGGGTTCGCCCCTACAACGCGACGCTCTTTATTTCCGCAGCGGCGCGTCGCGCAGACCGAGATGCCGGGTGCGTACCCGCCCGCGCAGCGTGTGAAATGCCCCGTAGATACTTTCGACCTGATCGCTCACTATGCGCGCGCTGACGCCGTTGCGATACAGCGGCGACAGCCCGCCCACCATCCCCTCGAACAGCGGTTGGTGCGACGCGCAGAACGCCGCCGCGTCGATCCCGCGACCGTCCAAATCACCCAGGATGTAGGCGCTGCCCCAGCACGCGCGTCCTTCCAGCCTGCCGGCTGCAGTCAAATCCTCACGCGCCGGCTCGACTTCGGCGGAGTCGTAAACCAGCAGCCCCGCGTCGTCGTGGACGATCAGCCGGTTGGCGTAACGGCGGAACCGCAAACATTCGCTGCGCGCCAGCCGCCCGCCCATGACCACCTCGTGCAGAATCAACAGCGCGCCGGGGTGCAGCCGAATGTCGATGCGCTGGCGAAAGTCGGCATCGGCGAACAGGATCGCCGCGTCCGGCACGAATTCGCAGACCGCATCCCGCTCGACTTCAAGCTGAATGACCTGTTCGGCGCAGTCATCCGGCATCCGGTAGACCTTCGTCGCCGCCTGCGTGGTGACCAGAGCGTGCGTCCCCGCGCCAACTGCGACCCGGATCGTGTAACGATCCCCCTGCACGACGCCGCCCGTCGGGCTGAGCAGATAAACGCACAGGCAGCCGGCAGTGTCTCGGATGGCGCGCATCACCTGGAGCGGTGGACGCGAATACGTCTCGGTGAGAACGGTTTCGCCCCCGCGCTGCGCGAACGTCAGCCGCAGCACGCCGTCCCTGCCAATTCCATGCAGCGACATGCTGTTTCTACTCGCTTGTCACAAATGATCTAGGGGGTGAGTCTACTCAGGCGCGCGGAGCATGAGCCTTGTGATATGCCGACAAGTTCTGATGTCACTTTTTGTGCATAAGCTTGCACGGTTGGCGCTATACGAGCCGAAAATCGGATTCCGGGAACGGTCCCGGTTGTAACTTATGCGAAAGTGTGCGGCGCGCATAGATACTTTCCACAGGAGCCGACTCGTTCTTATGCGTTTATGACAAAATCCGGCAGGAAACCTTGTGCGCTCCTGTGTATTTTTATCTCTCGCTCATCTGTTAGGCTCAATCTGTGCTCGGTTCCAGCCAAAATGAGGAGAGAAGGATGTCGCAGGTGACCGGTTCCTTGATAGGAAAACGGGTAGTTTGGCTACTCTTGCTGTTGATAATGGGGGTCAGCATCGTCCCGGCGGTCGGCGCCCAGGATGACGTAATCAAGGTCGGTCTCCTCCACTCGCTGAGCGGGACGATGTCTATCAGCGAGACGACCGTGCGTGACGCCGA
>JADLHH010000208.1 GCA_020848855.1 Anaerolineae bacterium
GAGGACGGGGTCAATTGCGGCGGGAATCTGCATGATTAGTTCTTCCCGATCAATTCGATTGCCCGTTCACCGCGCACCTTCTCGTGCAGGGTGAGGATGCCATGAATAAGCTGTTCGGGGCGCGGCGGACACCCGGCGACGTACACGTCAACCGGGATGATCTCGTCGACCCCCTGCACTATCGCGTAGTTGTTGTAAACGCCGCCGCACGATGCGCAGTCGCCCATCGAAATCACCCACTTAGGCGACGCCATCTGATCGTACAACTGGCGGATGACCGGCGCCATCTTACGGGTGACGCGCCCGGCGACAATGATCAGGTCGCTCTGGCGCGGGCTGGCGCGGTTGAGTTCCATCCCGAAGCGCGAGAGGTCGTAGTTGGACGCCTGCGTGCTCATCATCTCGATGGCGCAGCACGCCAAGCCGAACAAAAGAGGCCACATCGCGCCGGTGCGCCCCCAGGTGACTGCTTCGTCAAGCGTCGTGGTGACGACGCCGAGATTGCCGAGCTTTGACGAGATTACTCCCATTCCAACGCTCCCACTTTCCATTCATATATCAAGCCAATCGTCAGAATGATGATGAAGACACCCATCGTCACAAACGCATATAAGCCCATGCCCCGGAAGACGACTGCCCAGGGCAGGAAGAAGATCACTTCGATGTCGAACAGGATGAAGATCACCGCGACGAGGTAGAACCGCACCGGATAGCGCCGGTTTGCCGGACCGATGGGCTTCATGCCGCTTTCGTAAGGCGCGGTCTTGCGCGCCGTCGGTCGCCAGGGACCAAACAGGCGGGACAGCACCAGAATCAGCCCCGTCACGAGGAGCGACACAATCAGCAGCGCGCCAATCGGAGCAAATTGATTGAAAGCAGGTGACATGAGGTTCAACCCTGGCTGAAAACCGATTGTTCAATTTGGATCAAATAAAGTAAACCCAGATTAACATAACCCCCAAGGGGTGTCAAGGAATTCCGCCGCCGTTTGGATACCCCTATACATTGTATCCTGAAGGCGCAAACAACCCCACATTCCGCCCGGTTTTTATACCGATCTGCGGCGCAGACTCAGGGGTGCGGCACGCGCAGCAGGCGGTCGAGCGGCGGGTTGTGGATCATCACCATTTCGCCATCCGTCCAGTGAACGCGCGCGCGGCTGACCTGCGTCTGCGCCCCCAGCCCAAAGTGCGAGACCGGCTCCATCTGGCACAGATAGCCGCTGCCCGCGTCGATGACGCGGCGCTGGGTTCGCCCCGCCGTCTCCAGCACGACCAGCGCCCCGCGCGCCGGCGCGCCGCTGGCGGTCAGCGGCAGCACCCGCAGCCAGTGATTGCGCGCCGCCTCAGTTGCCCGGTACAGCGTCAGCGGCTGCGCGCCGGATTCGCCGTGCGCGACCAGCAGCTCGAGGCAGCCGTCCTGATCGAAATCGCCAACCGCTGCGCCCGTGCCCAGCCCGAAAGGTTCGAGCGCGTCGCCGGGGTCAACCTGCTGCCAGCGTCCGCTGCGCCGGGCGAACAGGCGGTTGGGCTGTCCAATGTTGTTGAAGAAAATCTCCTCGTAGCCGTCGTTGTCAAAGTCAGCGGCGACCACCGTCCGCACCCGCGACGGCAGCGCCATTTCCGGCGGCGCGGCATCCTCAAAGTGTCCGTTCGGCTGGCGGATGAACAGCCGGTGCGTCCCTTCCCAGTTGCCGCACACCAGGTCGAACGAGCCGTCGTCGTTGGCGTCGAGCGCGGTCACGCCGCGCGCGTTGTTCAGCGGATCATCCACGCCCAGCTCGTGCGCCAGCTCCTCGTAAGTGCCGTCGCCCCGGCTGCAAAACAGAAAATTCGCCCCGCCCTCGTTCCCGGTGAAGATATCCATGCGCTCGGAGATCAGCGGCAGGGCAATCGCGCTGCGTCCCCCGGTCAGCAGGTCGATATGGGCGGCGGGAGCGGCGTCGTACAGATGACCATCCTCGTCCAGTTCGTACAAGCGGAGCGGTCCGCCGTAGTTGGCGACGAAAAAGCCGTAGCTGCCTTTAGCATAGCGGTCGACGGCGATCACCGAGCGCCCCGCCGTCAGGTTGAGCACGGAACGATTGCTGCGCAGCGAAAACAGATCCGTCCACTCGCCGTCGGCATAATCCAGCAGGCGGTCGGCAAACCGCTTCTGCCCCGCGAACGTGTCGGTATTCAGGATGTAGATTTCTTCGCGCCCGTCGCCGTCGAGGTCGCAAGCGGCGACGCCTATCGCCTGCCGCTCCGGGTCGGCGATGCCGTTGGTCGCGACATCGTGCAGGCGGCTGCCGTCCCACTTCAGGACGAGATTCGGGCAGCCATAGCCCGCCACGACGATCTCGAACGCGCCATCGAAGTCGATATCGGTCACGGCGATTCCATAATTCAACTGGCTGGGGTTGTCGCGGAGCAGGTGGGTATGGTCGATGAACATGCGGTTTCTTGAACTGGCAGGCTAAAGGCACGGAATTATAGACAATTTTTTCGCGTGGGGAAACGGGGAAACGACACAAAAAAGCGGCGAGCCTGAAGCCCGCCGCCTGTTCAGCCGTTGATGATCTCGCCGCCGTTGGGATGCAGAATTTGCCCGGTCATGAACGACGAGTCGTCCGACGCCAGAAACACGTAGCACGGCGCGACTTCTTCCGGCTGACCGGGGCGCTTCAGGGCGACATCCGCCCCGAAGGTCGAGACCTTTTCTTCGTCGAACGTAGACGGGATCAGCGGCGTCCAGATCGGTCCCGGCGCGACGCCGTTGACGCGAATCCGGCGCTCGGCAAGCTGGAGCGCCAGCGAGCGGGTGAAAGCGACAATCGCTCCCTTGGTCGATGCGTAATCGACCAGACCGGGGCTGCCGCGATACGCCGTCACCGACGACGTATTGATGATCGCCGCATCCTCGCCGAGAAATTCGAGAGCCGCCTGCGTCAGGTAGAACATCGCAAAGATGTTGGTGCGGAACGTGCGCTCCAACTGCTCCGGCGTGATGTCTTCGATGCGCTTCTGCGGGTGCTGCTCGGCGGAATTGTTCACCAGAATATCCAGCCCACCCAGCGCGTTAACCGTCTGCTCGACCGCTGATCGGCAGAAGCCGGGATCGCCGATATCACCAGGGATCAACAGGCAGCGCCGCCCTTCCTGCTCAACTTCCCGCCGGGTTTCCTGGGCGTCGCCATGCTCATTCAGATAGACGATGGCAACATCCGCGCCCTCTTTGGCGTACAGGATCGCTACCGCCCGCCCAATGCCGCTGTCGCCGCCCGTGATCAGCGCGGCTTTGCCGTCCAGCTTGCCGCTGCCTTTGTAGGCATGGTCTTCGGCGCGCGGGCGCGGCTTCATCTCGCTTTCAATACCGGGCTGTCGATCCTGATGCTGCGGCGGCAGTGTTTGCTGCTTTTCCTGAGTCATCATGCCTCCTTCGACTGCCGAGGGGCGACCACAAATCGTCACCCCTCCAGCACCGCTCATTAACGAGCGCGCTCGTTGACCTGGCTTTCAGCGATCTGCGTGAGCTTCTTGTCGGCAGCGCCTTCTTCGTCCAGCGTATTCTGGAGCAAGTCCGCTACCCGGTTTTCGCCCAGCGTCTGCGCGAACGTGCGCGCCGAGCCATAACCGGCTATCTCGTAGTGTTCCACGCGCTGCGCCGCGGCGATCAATGCAGCATCCTTGACCTGCGGATCGCCCTGCTCCTCGATCACTTCGGAGCCTTCAGCGACCAAGCCCTGCATCGCTTTACAGGTCTTGCGTTCCGCGCGCTTGCCAAGCGCCTCAAATGCCTGCTCCAGCCGGCGAACGTGGCGTTCGGTTTCGGACAGGTGCTCGTTGAAGGCATTCTGAAGGTTAGTATTGGACGCCGCGCCTGCCATTTTCGGCAGCGCTTTCGTCAACTGATGTTCAGCATCATAGAGGTCCTGAAGTTGTTCGAGCAACAGGTCTTGAAGGGATTCTAACTTCGCCATTTTTGCCTCCTAGCAATACGTTTTACACGGTGTGAACTCGCGTATAAGATTACATTTTAGATTAACTTAATCAGGTTTGCAATATTTTACAGCGCGACTTATCGACTTCTCACGCCGCGCTCATACCGGGTCTTTTGGGGGGCGAAGGATGAAAGGCGGCTCAGCAGCGCCAGTTTTCGCCGCGCAACTGATCGTCGAGGCGCTGTTCGCGCTCGCGCCAGTCGGGCATGTGCAGCGACATCAGCTTCTTGAACGGCTTGCCGTGATTGAACACGATCAGATGCGCCAGTTCGTGCAGCACGACGTACTCCGCCAGGTCGCGCGGGAGCCGGCACAGCCCGGTGTTGAGCGTGATGTTGCCCCTACTCGAACACGACCCCCACTTGCGGTACATGTCGCGCAGTTGAACGCGACCGGGCTGCACATCGAGCCGTTCCGCCCAGTACGCCACCATCGCCCGGATGTCGTCGGCGCTGGACTGCTCGGCGGCGAGGATGGGCGCGCCGAGCTTGCGCAGCCCTTCGTCGATGAAGGCGCGCACCTGCGGGCTGTCCGGCTTGAGCCCGCGCGGGATGAACACCACCAGCCCCACCGGCGTCCGCTTCATGACCAGGCTGCGCCGGTTCTGGCGGTGGATGCGGATGTTAACCATGAGACACTCCGCTTCGTCGGTATAATCCGGTAGAGTGGAAAGTTAAAAGTCGAAAGTTAAAAGTACGAATCGCTCCCAGTGCGTTCTCCGCAGCGTCGAGCCACTTTTTAACTTTTAACTTGTCCCTTTCACCTTGCAGGACATTATACCGGCTATCCACGGAGCGGACATGCAGGCGGTCAAATGGGGGTTCGGCGCGGCGCTGATACACCGTCTGCTGCTCACGGCGTGGCTGGCGCTCGTGTGGGGCGTCGTCGGCGCGAACCTCGGCGGCGTGCAGGCGGACTTTCACACCGCCGGGGCGCAGCTTCCCGCGCTGCAATCGCCGCTCGAAGAGTCGATCTTCGGCGTGTGGCGGCGCTGGGATGCCGTCCATTACCTCGACCTCGCCGCCAACGGCTACCGTGTCGAGCATCCCGGTCCGACCGTGTTCGGCGTGCTCGCGCCGCTCTCGATCCGCGCCATCGACGCCGCGCTGCCCGGCTCGCTCGATCTGGCGGCGGCGGTGTTCGAGACACTGGCATTCGGGCTGGCGCTGACGCTAATCTACAAGGTGGGCGAAACCTACTACGGCGACGCCGAGCTGGGGCGCTGGGCGCTGATTGTCACGGCGCTGCTGCCGCTCGGCTACTTCTTCGCCGCGCCCATGTCCGAATCGATCTATCTGGCGATGGCGCTCGGCGTGTTCTACTTCGGAGCCAAACGCCGCTGGTGGCTGGCGGCGGTCTGCGGCGTGCTGGCGACGCTGGCGCGGTCACAGGGTATCCTGCTGCTGCCGGTCGCCGGGCTGCTGTCACTGGAGCAGAACGGATTTACGCTGCGCGACCGCTCGCGCTGGATTGAGCCGATTCGTCGCGCCGCCGCCCAAAGCTGGATGCTGGCGATCATCCTGCTCGGATTCGTCGGCTTCATCCTCTACCGCCGGAGCCTCGGCTTGCCGCCGCTGGACGAGGTCTATCACACGATTTCCTACATCTACCTGACCAACCCGGTCGACGGGCTGATCACCAATCTGCGCTGGTTCGTCGAGCAGCCGGGCGTCGCCTTCACCAGCCCCGATCTGCTGGCGCTGCTGGTCGCGCTGATCCTGTCGTTCGTCGCGCTGCGTTTCCCGCGCCACCGCCGGCTGCCGCTGGTCGCCTACAACTTCGGCTTCATTCTGTTCTTTGTCGGCAAGGTGAATTACTACTACGGCACGGATGACGTTTACTACACGCAAAGCTTTGGGCGCTACGCGCTGGCGCTGTTCCCGCTGACGTTTCTGGTCGCGGACGGGCTGCGCAGCACCGCCCCGCTGATTCGCATCGCGGGCGTCGGCGTACTGCTGCTGGGCATCGTCGGCATGAGCGCGCTGTTCGTGCTGGCGCTGGCGGGTCCGTGACCACGTGCAAGCCATCCTGACGGTCTGGCGTGGTCATTGACCGGATATATCCATCCCCCGATAATGGCACTAACTAAACGTCCGTTTGATTATTTTATGGAGGAGATTGTGGACAAGCCAAAATATGCGTTCTTTGACGGTCGGATCGTGCCAATGGAAGAAGCCAAGGTCAGCGTGATGACTCACGCTTTCAACTACGGCACGGGTGTATTCGCCGGGATGCGCGCCTACTGGAACGACGACGAACGCCAGTTGTTCATTTTCCGCTCGCACGATCACTTCGAGCGCTTCCACCAGTCCGCCGGGCTGATGCGCATCAACGTCCCCTACAGCAATGCCGAACTGACCGACATTCTGGCGGAACTGCTGCGCACCGAAGGCTTTCAGGAAAACGTCTACATCCGTCCGCTGGCGTACAAATCGACCGAGATGATTGGCGTCAAGCTGCACGACGTGGATGACGCCATGACCATGTTCGCCATCCCCTTCGGTCGTTACGTGAAGAACGAGGAAGGACTGCACGTCGGCTTTTCGGCGTGGCGGCGCGTCGAGGACAATGCCATTCCCGCGCGCGGCAAAGTGGTCGGCGCATATGCCAACTCGGCGCTGATCAAGACCGACGCGGTGCTGGCGGGTTACGACGAGGCGCTGGTGTTGAGCGAGGACGGGCACGTCTCGGAAGCCAGCGCCGCCAATATCTTCATCGTGCGCAAGGGCGTGGCGATCACGCCGCCGGTCAGCGCCAACGTGCTGGAAGGCATCATCCGCCGCACGCTGATCGAGCTGATGCGGAATGAACTCGGTATCGAAGTGGTCGAGCGCGAAATCGACCGAACCGAATGTTATATCGCCGACGAAATGCTGATGTGCGGCACGGGTGTCCAGGTCGCTGCCGTGACGCAGATCGAGCACCGCCCGATCGGCAGCGGCACAATGGGACCGATCACCCGGCAGGTGCGCGACCTGTTCTTCGACGTAGTGTACGGGCGTGTGCCGAAGTACCGCGACTGGCTGACGCCGGTCTACGTGCCGGAGCACATCGGCTAAGCGAGCGCCTATGCAGGGCAATCTTCGGCTGCCAGGCAGTATCCCTGCGAGACAAGGGAATGATCTCCTTGACCGATCCGATTGACGAGTTCCTCGACCGCTACCCGCCAGATATCAAGGCGATCAGCCTGGCGCTGCGCGCACAGGTAAACAAGGTGATGCCCGACGCCGACGAAATCCTTTACGCCAGTCAGAATCATGTCGACTATTCGCTCACCGAGTCGTCGCGCGACCGTATCGTGTACATTTGCCCGTTGCAGAACTACGTCCGGCTCGGATTCTGGTTTGGCGCGCATCTGCCCGACCCCGATCATCTGCTGGTCGGCGAAGGTACGCGGCTGCGGCACATCAAAATCAGGGCGCTGGAGGAGGTTCAGCGCCCCGCCATTGACGCGCTGCTGGCATCTGCCTGGACGCACGCGGTCACCCACATGAAAAAGAAGCCCGGATCAGCGTGATCCGGGCTTCGGGTCTATGCCACTGAATTCTTTGCGCCCGCTGCGGTTGAAAGCTTTCTCTCACACTCCAACCGCCACAAACATCCGCCCGACGTGATACAGCTCGCGCGCCTGTGCCGCCAGTTCCTCACGGAAATCGGGGTGCGCGATGTTGATCAGCGCCTGCGCCCGCTGGGCAATCGTCTTGCCGAACAGATCCGCCGTGCCAAACTCAGTAGCGACGATATGCACATCGTTGCGCGAGGTGGTCACCCCCGCGCCCGGCTTGAGCACCGGCACGATTCGGCTGAGCGCGCCCTCTTTCGCCGTGCTGGGCAGCGCGATGATCGACTTGCCATCCTTGCTGTGCGCCGCGCCGCGCACGAAATCGACCTGCCCACCCACGCCCGAATAGAAATGCGTGCCGATGCTGTCGGCGCACACCTGCCCGGTCAGGTCAATTTCCAGCGC
>JADLHH010000209.1 GCA_020848855.1 Anaerolineae bacterium
AAGACTGTTATAGAGAGTGGTCAAGATTATGCACAGACTGGCGAACTACGCAAGTTCTTTTTTGCAGGAAATGGCGGGGTGCGCCTCGTTGATATTACACGAAGGGGTGAAAGCAGGTTCATTTTTCGCCTGAAACACAGGAGATTGCTAATCCAGAAAACCTTGATCCGTGATGACGTACACAGTATAGATGTGAGCATCGTTTGTGTCCACTAGCACGTACTGCTTGGTTGAAGGAGTCTGCGTTGGTATAGCCGAATAAGGCGGAATGATAAAGGCGTTTGAGAGTGAAATCCCAAACGCCTTCTCGATTGTTCCTCGGCACTCAGCACCCAGTACTCAGCACGATTGTTTACCCGGCAACCGATTCCTTGCTGACGATCATCCCTTTGAGGATGCGCTCCATCGCCATCGTATGGCAGCACACCCCCCGGCTCTCGAAGAACGAGCAGTCGCAGTGCCAGCCGCCTTCATGGAAGGTCGTATGATGCGGGTTGTTATCGCCGTCGAACTGGACTTCAAACGCCTTGAATTGGAGACGATCCGGCTCGGTGGCATATCGCATCGCCTTTTCCACGTCGCTGACCACGTTCTGACCAGGCGCGTAGGGCAGCGGGTTCCGCTTGATCATCGCCTTGAATTCCTTCTCAAGGGTCATGACGTGCGGGCAGATTCCGTGAGCGCGAAAACCGGGGCACGAGCAGTCCCAGCCTTCGGGTCCCAGGCTAATGCGATAGGTGTTGTTATCACCGGTAAAATCCACCGTCAGCGAGAGAAAAGTGATGCGTTCCGGTTGTTCGGAGTAACGCTTCGCCTTTTCGATCTTGCCGATCATTCCGTAATCCATTGCGTTTACCCTCCTTTATCGCTTGTGAAACCTAACTAAATAAAAAGCACGCGGGGTCTCATCAACGCCGCGTGCCTGAACGGTCAGCCAAAACAGGTACTTTCGAAATCTTCTTTTCGACTTGCATGGTATTTCCTGTGGTGCCAACTTTCACGTAGTTTATGTCAAGATTAAACGAATGTCAACAAATGATGAAGTGTTGTTTTTCCTGTATTTCGGTGACACGTCCCTCGTGAATTTGGCAGAAATTGCCAATTTCGCAGTATAGTCAGCCAATCGTTCACGGAGCAGATTTTATGAAACGTCTCCTCGCTTTTCTGACGATTTTCACCGCATTATGCGTCTCATTCGCCGCGCCCGCGCTGGCGCAGCCGCCAACCATCGACCCCGCCGCCCAACTATCCGCAGACACGGCAGTCTATCTCGAAATCCGCGCTGACGATGCCGCCCTGTCGACCTTCGATCCACTGCTCACCCACCTGTCGGCAGTCGTCGGCAGCACGCCATCGAACGTCACGTTCACCGACCTGCTGACCGGGCTGCTGCCCTCTATCGACTTCGCCGCCGACGTGCTGCCCTGGCTGGGCGAGCGCTTTGTCATCGCGGCGATATCGCCGACCGACGCCGGCGCGACTCCCGGCTCAGGGGTTACGCTCGTCCTGCCGATTGCCGACGCGGACGGCGCGCACGCCTTCGTCGAGAGCCTCGCGCCGCGCATCGTCGAACGCGACGTGCTGCCGAACAACAGGATGTTCTACTTCGGCGGCATCTTCTCGATGGCGGTGAGCGACTCAGTCATCTGGCTCGGCGCGCCCGGCGCGGTCAAGCCGGTGCTGCCCGGCTCCGGCGAAACACTGGCGCAGAACGCTGCTTACCAGCAGGTGCGCGCCGCGCTGCCCGCCGATGCGCTGGTGACCGGCTACCTCAGCGGCGCGGGCATTGCCGAAGCGGTCGCTGCCCTGTCGGCGCCAGCTTCCCCCGACTCCCCCACGCCCGCCATGATCTGGGAAGCCGCGCTCCGGCTGCACCCGGCGGAGTCGCCACAGGAAGCCGCGCTGCTGCAATTCCCGCCGCTCGACGGCGCGGGCTTCGCCTTCCGGGCGAGCGCCGACCGTCTCGACCTGACCGCCGCCCTCAGCCTCGACGCCAACTACCCCGCGCCGACGCTGGCGACCACGACGGCGGGCGCGGCGCTGCTCGGCGTCATCCCCGGCGACAGCTTCGCCGTATTCACGTCGTACGATGTCGCGCTGGCGGCGCTCCCGGTCGCCGGGCTGGCATATCTGGGACCCAGCATCGGCAGCGTGTACACCAGCATCGTCGCCAGCCTCGACGGCAGCATCCCGCCCACCCCGACACCAACCCCCACGCCAACACCCGCGCCGCCCCTCACCGCCGACGCGCTGGTCGCGCAGGTGCAGCCGTTCATCGCGCAGGTGGAGTCGCTGATGGGGATGTCGCTGGACGAGCTTTATGGGCTGGTCGGCGGCGAATACGCGGTCGCTGTGTTCCCCGGCGCGGGACCGACCATCGGCGCGGCGCTTTATCTCAGCAGTCCCGACCCGCAGCGCCTGCTCGACACCATCGACCACGTCTCCGAACTCATCCTGACCGACCCGGTCAATCACACGCCGCTGGTCGCCGTCGAGCATATGTTGGTCAGCGGGGTGAACGTGACGCTGCTCGGCGTGCCCGGCGCAGATCGTCCGGCGCTCGGCATCGTCAACGGGAATGTGCTGTTCGTGACGATGGAAAGCATGGTCTCGAAGGTGATCGCCAGCGCCGCCAGCCAGACCCTGCCAACGCCCGCGCTCGACTGGCGCGCCGCTTTCGGCGATGCGCAGGAAGCGCTGTTCTATCTCGACCCGCGCACCATCGACCTGTACCTGATGGGCAGGCAGCGCTTCCCGCCGCTGCCGCTGATCACCGTCGCCGGCTCGCTCGACGCCCGCGCCGATGGGCTGTTCGTCCTCAACCTGACGGCGACGCTCTCCGACCAGTAGAATCCGCAGGGGCAGACCGGTGTGTCTGCCCCCATTTTTTCTTCTTGGCGCTTCAATCCGACTTTATTTTCTTGGCGGGAGCGGCGGCACGGGCGGCACACTGCCGCGCTGCGCGTTCGTGCCGGGGCTGAAGAAGATCGGCACGGCGTTCGGGTCGAATGTGCGCTTTGCCGGTTCGACAGGTGCGGCGGCGGGCGGCGCCTGAATGTCGTCCGGCATCGTATCCGGCAGCGGCGGCGGCTCCGGCAGATCAACC